>JBAPVZ010000858.1:0-2691 GCA_049283435.1 Candidatus Dormiibacterota bacterium | reverse complement strand
TGCCTGCGCGGCACCGGCGGTCCCGGTGCCGAGCGCGAACAGCGCCACCGCCGCGGCGGCGGCCAACCCGACCCGAAAGCCCCTGCGCATGACGCGCAGATGGCGCGTGATCCCCACTGATGTGACCCCCTGCGAAACGCCTCGTCGGGCGCGATGAATGAATGACGTGCAGGAACATTCGAATCGCCCGCGGGTTAAGGAGGGGAGAAGCCCAGGCGAGCTGGGTTGGCTTGCAGCGGCAGTTCAGCGTGGCCAGCGCGGCGGCGCCGGGGGCTGTACCGGCAGGCGGTCCCAGTCGTCGCGGGGCGGCGCGAACAGATCGGCGACGACGGCTCCGGCCGGCCCTGCGGTGATCTCGTGGGGAGCGTCGTCGGCGAAGCGATAGAGGCCGCCCGGTCCGAGCTCACGCTCTTCTTCGCCGCACCGACACGAGATCGAGCCCTCGATGACGAAGCCGATCTGCTCCTGCGGATGATGGTGCTCCGGCACGACGCCGCCCGCCGCCAGCTCGACGATGCCGACGGTCAGATTCGTGCCCTTGACGATCCTGCCGACGACACCCGGCCAGATCTGCGTGCGGTCGAGCGCTTCCAGCGCAGGGAACGCGGTCATCCGAGCCTCCTTTCAGTGGTGGACGCGGGTAGTCCATTCGGGATCGGCGGGGCGGCGAGGCAAAGGGCTCGCCTCGCGTCTCCGCGCTACGATCTCCTCGTCAAGGCGATTGACAATCGCTCGCCGAGATCGTATTCGGTGGGGAGCCCCCTTCGGGAGGGTGGGGCAGTGGTCGGTGGGGCAGTGGTCATCCAGCGGTGAAGCGCTGATCGCGCTACCGCGTCGCCCAGCACAAGGAGGATCCGATGGCTTCGGTCAGCGTGCGGTACATCGTCGACGACGTGGACGCCGCGATCGCGTTCTATCGCGATTGCCTCGGCTTCACGCTCGTCATGCATCCGGCTCCACCGTTCGCGATGCTCGCCCAGGGGGACCTGCGACTGGTGCTCAGCGCACCCGGGGCCGGCCCCGGCGGCGGTGGCCAGGCGATGCCGGACGGCACGCTTCCGCAGCCCGGGGGCTGGAATCGCTTCCAGCTCGAGGTGCCCGACCTGGACGCGACGATCGCCTCGCTGCGGGTGCGTGGGGTGCGCTTCCGCAACGAGCTCGTCGTCGGCGTCGGCGGCAATCAGATCCTCGTCGAGGATCCGGCCGGCAACCTCGTCGAGCTGTTCCAGCCGACGCGACCGGACGCCACGCTCCAGCGACCCCCAACGCCTGCCTGAGCTCCGGCCGCCGCATATGCTCTCCGAGGGCCGACGTGGAGCGGCGGCAAGGCGAGCGTGGAGGTGAGCATGGAGACGAGCGAGCGCGCCGGGGGTCCCGGCCCGATCGACGACAGCATGAATTGGGCCGGCAGCCATCGCTACAGCGCGCAGCGTATCCACCACCCGATGTCGATCGACGAGGCGCGCTGGCTCGTCGCCGGCACACCGCGAATCCGCGCGTTCGGCGCCCGCCACACGTTCACGGCCATCCCGGACTGCGAGGGTGGTGAGCTGCTGACCCTGCGCGACGTGCCGGTCGATCTCGTCGTCGACCCCCGCGCGTCACAGGTCACCGTCGGCGCGAACGCGACCTACAGCGTCGTCGCCGCCGAGCTGGAGCGGGCGGGGTACGCGCTGCACAACCTCGCCTCGCTGCCGCAGATCACCGTCTTCGGGGCGTGTGCGACGGGAACGCACGGCTCCGGCGACCGGAACCGCACCCTGGCGACCGCGGTCTCGGCGCTGGAGCTGATCCTGCCCGACGGCTCCCTGCACACCGTCCGCCGTGGTGAACCCGACTTCGACGGCATGGTCGTCTCGCTCGGCTACGCGGGCATCGTGACACGTGTCACGCTGGACCTCCAGCCGTCCTTCCAGGTCCGTCAACGCGTCTATCGCGGCCTTCCCTGGAGCGAGGTCGAGCCGCACTTCGACGACCTGTCGCGGCAGGCCTACAGCATGAGTTTCTTCCTCAGCTGGCAGGGCGACGCCGTGGAACAGGTCTGGATGAAGACGCTCGCCAGCGAGCCGGCGCTGCCCGACCAGCTGTTCGGCTCCAGTGTGGACGCGGGCGACAACCGGCTCGCGATCCTGGAGGGGGACAACATGACGCCGCGCGACGGGACCCCCGGCCCGTGGTCGGAGCGGCTCGCCCACTTCAAGGTCGACGGGCTCGCGATGGCCGGGAACGAGCTGCAGTCGGAGTACTTCGTCGCCCGGCGCGATGCCATCGGCGCGCTGCTCGCGGTGCGCCGCCTCGCGGAAGACATCGCGCCTCACCTGCGCGTCACCGAGATTCGCACGGTCGCCGGCGACGGTCTCTGGCTGAGCCCCATGTATGAGCGCGACAGCGTCGGCATCCACTTCACGTGGCTGCGCGAGCCGGAGGCGGTGCGCGCGATCCTCCCCAAGATCGAGGCGGCGCTCGCGCCCTTCCAGCCCCGGCCGCACTGGGGGAAGGTCTTCACGGTCGACGGCGCCAGCGTGCGGTCGCGGTATCCGAAGCTGTCGCGCTTCCTCGAGCTCGTGCGCCGGCTCGACCCGGACGGGAAGTTTCAGAACGACTTCTTTCGCGGCTACCTGGCCGGCTGAGCACCCTCCACCGCGTCAGCGTCCGCGGCGTCAGGGCCCGCTTCGCCAAGGAGCGCCGAAT
>JBAPVZ010000857.1:0-2318 GCA_049283435.1 Candidatus Dormiibacterota bacterium | reverse complement strand
GTGGCGCCGCGTGCGCCAGCAGCTGCCGAGCCGGCGGCTGCCGTCGGTCGCGGAGGCGGTGCGCGAGCAGCTGGCGAGGCCGGAGGTTGACGCGACGATCCGCCCCGGGCTGCGCGTCGCGATCGGGGTCGGGAGCCGGGGCATCGGCTGCCTCCAGGAGGTGGTCGCGGCGCTCGTCGCCGAGCTGCGGCAGCGTGGTGCGGAGCCGTTCATCGTGCCGGCGATGGGTAGCCACGGGGGCGGCACCGCGCTCGGCCAGCGCGGCGTGCTGGAGGCCTACGGGATCACCGAGGAGGCGTTCGGTGCGCCGGTGCGCGCGTCGATGGAGGTGGACCAGCTCGGCACCGTCCTGGACGGCGTTCCCGTCTACCTCGATCGCATCGCGCACCGCGAGGCCGACCTGGTCGTGCCGGTCGGCCGCGTCAAGCCGCACACCAGCTTTCGCTACGACCTCGAGAGCGGGCTGCACAAGATGCTGGCGATCGGCCTTGCGAAGCACCGCGGCGCGAGCAACGTCCACACGTATCCGTGGGAGCGGTTCGGGGAGCTGATCGAGGCGTCCGGCCAGTTCGTGCTCGCCCACGCGTCGGTGCCGTTCGGCGTCGCGATCGTCGAGGACGCGTACGAGGCGCCGGCGATCATCGAGGCGGTGCCGGCGGCCGACTTCCTGGCTCGGGAGCGGGAGCTGCTTGCGCTGGCGAAGGCGTGGCTGCCGCGGCTGCCGTTCCCGGCCGCGGACGTGCTCGTCGTCCAGGAGCTGGGGAAGGACATCTCCGGGTCGGGCATGGACCCGAACGTCACCGGGCGTTTCCAGATGGCGTCGATGCCGAAGCCGGTGCAGCTGCAGTGGATCGCCGTCCTCGACCTGACGGTGGCGACGCACGGGAACGCGACCGGGCTCGGCTTCGCCGACGTGACGACGCGCCGCGTGCTGGAGAAGCTCGACGTCGTCGCGACCTACACGAACCACGTCACGTCGCAGTCGCTGATTGGGGCCAAGCTCCCGCTCGTCGCTGAGACCGACCAGGAGGCGATCGCGATCGCGGCGTCGGCGCTGCGGCGGACGCCGCCGGAGCGGGCGCGCATCGCCTGGGTCAAGAACACGCTGGAGCTGCTCGACCTGCGCGTCTCGGAGCCGCTCTGGGCGGAGATGGCAGCGCAGGAGGACGTCGTCGCGACGGGGGAGCCGGAGCCGATCCGCTTCGACGCGGCGGGCACGCTCACCGTCTGAGGGGGGGCTCGCGCTCGCGACGGGGACCGAAACGGGCGCCGAATGCCGGCAACCGCACCCTACTTCGGCTCGCGAACGGGCCGAACGCCGGCGAACGGCGTGCGAATTGAGCGAAGGCGCCCGGGATCCCGACCGCTGCGGAAGCGTGAGCAGCCCTGGCCGGGCTACGCCGGCGCGGCGACCGCGAGCCCGTGGTGGCGGCAGGCGCCGGCGAGGCGTTCGTCGTAGGTCAGCACCGTGCGCACCCGCGGCATGAGCTCGATGGCGGTCGCGAGGTGGATCGCATCGAGCGAGTGCAGCCGAACCAGGGCCAGGTTGCACGCGGGCCTCGCAACTCGATTGATCGACACCAGCGCGACGTTCCGCAGTACCTGGCGCGCCACTTCGATGCGCGAGGGTGCAAATGACATGACGGCTCGGAGCAGCTCGATCTTAGCCTTAGCTAGCCTCGATGCGGCGAGGTCGACGGTTCCACCACGCAGAAGCCCCGCAGCGCTTCGGATTCAGGCTCCTCGCGCACTAGCCCGAGCTTCACGAGTGCCGACGTATCGGCGCCGACCGTCATCGACTGCCGGCGCGCATCTCGGCGAGGACTTCCGATCCGAGCCGTTCGCCGGGTTCCGGTGGCGGCGTCGGGATGTCCCAGACGGGAACCTCACCGCTTGGCGCCGCCGCGTATCCCTCGGCGATCAGGCGCACCAGCGGATCGTCCGACGGTGTCGCCGGCACGATCCTCGCCACAGTTCTGCCGCGCTCGGTGATCTCGACGGCCTCGCCGGCCTTGACGCGCCGCAGGACGGCGCTCGGATTCTGTCTGAGATCTCGGATCCCGACGCGCACCATGAACCGAACGGTACGGTCCAGCTCCTACAAATGTGGTCACGTGGGCCCTGCCGCCGACCCCGGGCGTGGCCGGCTGCGGGAGCGCGTCACCAGCACCCGACGCTTCCGCGCTGGTTCCTCAGCCTGCCGCCGGCAGCGTCTCCAGCCAGCGCCGCGCCGCCGCTGCCCCCTCGGCCGTCACCTGGTGCCCGCCGCCGTGCCACTCGACGGTGACGTCCGCGCCGCGCGTGCGGAGGTCGTCGAC
>JBAPVZ010000856.1:0-4911 GCA_049283435.1 Candidatus Dormiibacterota bacterium | reverse complement strand
GAGAATGTCGAGCAGCGTCGTCGGTCGCCATTGGCTCCAGCGCCGGAGCGCTGCTCTCTGCTGGAGTGTGAGACAAGGTTTCATCAGATCCTGGGGCATCGCCACAGGTGTCAAGCTTGGGCTCCGGCGACCGCGAACCCAATGGGCGCCTCCGGCGGCACCGGCCGGGCAGTCCCAGGCCGCGCCGCCGCAACTGGTCAGGGCTCGACGAGACCCTTCCGCACTGCGTAGAGGACCGCCTGCGAGCGATCGTAGATCCCGAGCTTCTCGTACATGTTGCTGACGTGGTTGCGGACCGTCTTCTCGCTGATCTGCAGCTTGTAGGCGATCTGCTTGTTCGCCATCCCGGTCGCGACCAGCTTCAGGATCTCGATCTCACGCGGCGTGAGGCCGTCGTAGAACTCCTTCGGGGTGACCGCGCCGGTCAGCATGTCGAGAACCCGGTTCGCGACCGCGGTCGCCATCACTCGTTCCCCGGACAGCACGGCGAGGATGCTGGAGATGATCGCGTCCGGCTCCGAGTCCTTCAGGACGTAGCCGCTCGCGCCCGACTTCAGCGCCTGGATGAAGTGATTGTCGGCGTCGAAGGTGGTCAGGATCAGGACCTTGACGTCCGGGTGCTCTTCCGTGATGCGTGCCGTCGCCTCGACGCCGTCGACGTTCGGCATCTTGATGTCCATCAGGACGATGTTCGGCTGCAGCTTGGCGACCATCTCGAGGGCTTGACGCCCGTCGGCCGCCTGGCCGACGACCTCGACGCGCTCATCCATCTCGAGCAACCGGACGAGGCCGGATCGGAACAGCGTCTGATCGTCGACGACCATGACGCGCGGCGGGGCGGCGATTGCGACGGACATCATAGTTTCTCCAGGGGAAGGTGAACGCGGATGGTCGTTCCACGCTCGGGAAAGCTTTCGATCGTGAGGTCGGCGCCGGCGAGCACGGCGTATTCGTGCATGCCGGTCAGGCCGTACCCCTGCCCGTTCGGGGCCGTCTCCAGGCCGCGACCGTCGTCGCGAACCGAGAGGACCGCCTGGTCGCCGGCGCGTTCCAGGGTGATCTCGACGGAGCGGGCCTCGCTGTGGCGACGCACGTTGCGCAGGGCCTCTTCGACGATGCGTAGCAGGTGGTGGGCGGCGCGACCGTCGATGCGGATCGGCCAGCCCTCTTCGGTGACGAGTGTCGTCTGCGTGCCCGTCGTTCGCTCGAAGCGCGAGAGCGATTCGAACACGGTGTCCGCGAAGCCGGTGATCTGCGCCGGCTCGTCGCGAAGTCCGGACAGCAGGCTGCGAACGCTGGACAGGACCCCTCGCGTCGTCGTCTGGAGCGACTCCAGCTCAGGAGTGAGCGACGAGGTGCCTTCGCGGCGCTTCAGGAACTCCATCTCCAGCAGCATGGTGGCGAGCGTCGTGCCGACCGTGTCGTGCAGCTCGCGGGCAAGCCACCGGCGCGTCTCGGGGTCGCCTGGGACATCAAGGGTGGTGCCCTGGGTGCGCGCCGACGCATCATGGAAGGGAACCCCTTGGTATGCCCCAGGCATTGGGAGGACGGAGGAGGAGGTATCGAGCCTCTCGTCCGAAATTCCAAGCGATTGGTTCATCTGGGTCACTTCACGACTTAGTATGCTCGTAAATTCGGAGATTGAGCATCGAATCTCGCGAAACACCTGGGACAAATCTCCCATGGTGCGCTGTTTATCTGTAGAACAGCATGGAAACCGTGCCGATCCTGACGTTTCGATCACGCGCGCCTGAAGGCCCGACCGGGCCTCGAGGCGAGGTGGCCTCTCGGGGGCGGGAGGTCGCCTACCTGGTCATCGTGCCCGCGCTCGCGTTCACCAACCTGGCGCTCGGACTCGCGATCCTCGTCCTCGCCCGCCATGAGAGCGGCTGGAAGGGGGTGCTGCTCCTGCTCGCGGGAGCCCTCTCGTGCGCGCTCGGTGGGTGGCTGGCCGGCGCGAGCTGGCTGCGCTACTACTGGCGCGCGCGCATGCAGCGGCAGCTTCGGATCTGGACCAGCATCGTCGACTCGGTCACGGGCTGGGAGGACGAGGTCGGCGTCTCCCCCGACGCTGCACTCCGGCTGAAGCGCCGCCTCGACGGCCTGATGACGAAGCTCTGAGCCCGCGGTAAGCACACGGCGACGGCGGCCGGGCCGCCTTCGCGGTCAGGCTTCGAGCGGTACCCGCGGCAGCCAGCCTGGACGGCCCTGCTCGAACGCGGCGATGTCCTCGTCGTGGAGCAGCGTGCGGCCGATGCCGTCCCACCCGTTGAGCAGCGACTCGCGCACGAACGGGTCGACCTCGAAGTGCTCGTTGAATCCGCCCGCGGACACCGTCTGCCCCTGGAGGTCGACCGTGACCGTCGCCCCCGGCTCCTCGGTCGCCAGGTCCAGGAGCCGGCGCACTGACGCCTCTGGAAGCTGGACCGGCAGCAGGCCGATGCGGTGGCAGTTGTTGCGGAAGATATCGGCGAAGCTCGGCGCGATGACGGCACGGAAGCCGGCGTCCTCGAGGGCCCACGGCGCGTGCTCGCGAGAGGAGCCGCAGCCGAAGTTCTCGCCCGCGACGAGGACGCTCGCACCCTGATACTCGGGCCGGTTGAGCACGAAGTCGGGGTCGTCGCGCTTCCAGTCATAGAAGAGGAAGGGACCGAACCCGGAGCGCTCGATCCGCTTCAGGAACTGCTTCGGGATGATCTGGTCGGTGTCGACGTTGGTGCGGTCGAGCGGCACCATCCGCCCCGTCTCCTGCTGGAAGGGGTCCATCTCAAACTCCCACCGGTTCGCGGGCGCCGAGCTCCCGCACGTCGGTCAGATGGCCGGTGATCGCCGCCGCCGCAGCCATCGGCGGCGACAGCAGGTGCGTGCGACCACCGCTGCCCTGCCGCCCCTCGAAGTTGCGGTTGGACGTCGACGCGCAGCGCTCGCCCGGCTGCAGGATGTCGGGATTCATGCCCAGGCACATCGAGCAGCCCGCGTCGCGCCACTCGAACCCGGCGTCCAGGAACACCTTGTCGAGCCCGAGCTCCTCGGCCTGCAGCTTAACCGTCGCCGACCCCGGGACGACCATCGCGCGCACGCTCGGATGCACGCTGCGGCCGGCCACGATCGCGGCCGCCGCCTGCAGGTCGCTGAGGCGGGCGTTGGTACAGGAGCCGATGAACACGCGGTCGATCGCGACGTCCTGCAGCGCGGTGCCCGCTCGGAGGTCCATGTAGCGGAGCGCGCGCTCCTCGTTCTCGTTGCGGGGCTCGGGGACGCGGGCGCTGATCCCGAGTGCCTGACCGGGATTGGTGCCCCAGGTGACGCCGGGCTCGACGGTCGAGGCGTCGATCCTGATCTCACGCGCGAACGGAGCGCCGGGATCGCTCGGCAGCCTCTGCCAGGAGGCGAGGGCGCGCTCCCAATCGGCGCCGGGCGGCGCCTGCGGGCGGCCCTCGAGCCAGGCGAACGTGTGCGCGTCGGGCGCCACCATGCCGACGCGCGCGCCCCATTCGATCGACATGTTGCAGATCGTCATCCGACCCTCCATGCCGAGCCCCTCCACGGTCGAGCCGCGGTACTCCACCGCGCTGCCCCGCCCGCCGCCGACGCCCTCCTGGCCGATCAGGTGCAGGATCAGGTCCTTCGCGACGACGCCGAACGGCAGTTCGCCCTCCACCGTCACCGCGAGATCCTGCGGCCGCGCCTGGGGCAGCGTCTGCGTCGCGAGGACGTGCTCGACCTCGGAGGTGCCGATGCCGAAGGCGAGTGCCCCGAACGCGCCGTGCGTCGAGGTGTGCGAATCGCCGCACACGATCACCAACCCCGGCTGCGTCGCGCCCAGCTCGGGACCGATTACGTGCACGATCCCCTGATGCCGGCTGCCCAGCGGATAGAGGCGGATACCGGCGGCGCGGCAGTTCTCGATCAGTGCCTCGATCTGCTTCCGCCCGACCTCGTCCGCTGCGTCCATGCCGCCCCGCGTCGGGGTGTTGTGGTCCATCGTCGCGAGCGTGAGATCGGGCCGTCGCACCGTGCGTCCGGCGAGACGGAGCCCCTCGAAGGCCTGCGGCGTCGTCACCTCGTGGATGAGGTGGAGGTCGACATACAGGAGGTCGGGCTCGCCCGGGGCGGAGCGGACGACGTGCTGGTCCCAGATCTTCTGCGCGAGTGTTCGGGGCATTAACCGCAAGGATAGGCACCCGGCATCTCGACGCGCCGAGACTCCGTGGAGAGCGAAGCGGGGGCGCCCGTGACCCGGTCGAACCTCGCTCAGGCACCGCGGACGCGGGGCCGGGGGCCCTCCGGTGCCGCACCCCAGCGCTCGCTCTCGATCTCCCGGAGCGATCGACCCGCGGTGTTCGGCATCCAGATCAGGCCGACGAGCCCGCTGATGAACAGCAGCACCGTGAGCACGAGCGCCATGCCGTGGAATCCGCCCGTCGTGCTGACCAGGATCGGCACGAAGAAGCTCCAGATGCCGATCTCGAGCCGGGCGATGAAGAACGTGATGCCCTGCGCGGTGCCCCGCAGCATGGTCGGGAACAGCTCCTGCGACCAGACGCGATAGAACGGCTCGCCGGCGAGGGCGGCACCGACCCCGAAGAGAACGATGTTGACGAGCGCGAGAGGTGTCGACAGCCGGAAGAACACGAGCGGAAGGAAGGCGAACACCTGCATGACGAAGCCGAAACCGAACATCAGACGCCGGTGGCTGCCGTCGGCGAAGCGCATGAAGAGGAGGACGACGGCCAGCATCGTCAGCACGAAGGAGAGGCACTGGAAGGCGACGCTCGCCGCCTGCGACTGCGCTCCGACGGTGCGCAGCAGGTAGGGGAGGAAGAACCCGTTGGTGCCGGCCGCGGTGTTCCACAGCGCGTAGAAGACGACCGTGAAGAGGAGTGCGCGCAGCGTCGGGCCACGCAGCAG
>JBAPVZ010000855.1:0-8517 GCA_049283435.1 Candidatus Dormiibacterota bacterium | reverse complement strand
TCTGGCTCAGCCCCCAACCGCGTCCGGAAAAGGGCCGCGGATGCGACCTCACTGAGCGGCGCCGGATAGATCGATGCCGTCGCCGCGTCGTGGACGATCTCGCCGAGCAGCATCGCGTCCGATCCTGGCTCAGCCGCGCGCAGCCCCACCGCGACGAGCGCCGGCAGGCCGTCCAGCCGGTGCACGAGGTAGGCGAGGAACCGCAGCGAGGGCCGATCGCACCACTGGATGTCGTCGATCTCGAGCAGCAGGGGCGCCTCCGCGGCAGCGTCGACGGCCAGCCGGTAGAGCCCGTCGAGGGTCGCAAACCAGTTGGTGCCGGCGTTGGCGTCGCTGCTGGTCCCGAGCGGTTCGAAGACCGCGGCTGCCGGGCCTGCGGATCCGGCGAGCCACGGCGAGCCCAGCGGACCGGTGACGATCGGTTCGAACAGGCGCCGGACGACCGCGAACGCGAACTCGCGCTCCAGCTCGCTGGCCCGAGCAGCGAGCACACGGAAATGCTGCGCCGTCGCCCTGGCCCGCGCCTCGCCCAGCAACCGGCTCTTTCCGATCCCCGCCTCGCCTTCGATCAGAGCGACCCGCCCCGCACCGACGCGCGCCTCTTCGATCAGTGCGTCGAGCAGGGTGACTTCGCGCTGGCGTTCCAGCAGAGGCCCCTCGCCAGTCGCCGGCAGCGGCGGCCGAGGCGGACCTAAATCAGCCATTCATGTTCCATCGTAACCCGCGCGATCGCGGCCCGCCCCGAACTCCGGCGGATCTGCGATGGAGTGCCCTTCGACGGCCGCCGACAGGCGGTCGGCGACTCTCGGGCACGCACCCGCCCAAGACGCCGGCGGCGGGATCGTCGGGGCGGTCTGATCTCATCCGTCGGCGGCGCAGGCATCCCCGGGTAGGGGGGGCGCCACCTAAGTCAAGGGTTCAACCCTGATGCTCCCACGGTGCCGCGTCGGCGATGCTCGTCGGCATGAGCCAGCGTCCGCCATCCCTCCGAGGCGCCGCCGCGCACCGCGCGGGGCCCCGTCAGAGCACGGCCGTGGTGAGCGTCGACGACTTCCTGAGGGCTGGACGCGAGGCGGTTGCGGGACGAATGGTGGGAGCTCGGCGAAAAGCCCGGTACTCACGGTTGCTCCCCACCCACGCGGACGGTGCGACCCGTCACCCGAGCTCGTAGAAGCGAGCGGTGACATCGACGCCACCTCCGCCGGGAAGTACGGTCACTCTGACCTCACGGCCCGATGCGAGGTCTTGAACAGCCGGGGAGCAGGTGCACGGCCCCCGGACGCCGGCGACTTCGGCTACGCCGAGTCCGAGGACGGCGCCCGCCCGAACTGCCCTCCCCCCCGACCCCGAGGGGGACGCCCAGGTCGACTCCCCTGCCGCCAACCCCGACCCCAGCTCCTCTCCAACCGACCCCGACCCCGCTTCCGATGCCCACCCGACATCACCTGTCGGATCCGTCGAAGGCGCGCACTGATGCCGTCCGCCGCCGGGTGAACGCGGGGCGGCCAGTCGGCTTCGAGGCGATCGCGCGGCTCTTCGCGGACGGCGGAGAGGCGGCCGCCGGGGTCGCCGACGCGGGGACGCCGGAACGATTCCAACCGAACACGAGGGTGCACGAGCAATGGCCAATCTGATTTCGGATGTTCTGAGCCCTCCGGCCGCCGGAGGTGCCGCCGGCGGGAGGGGAATCGGCCGCCGGCGTTTCCTGGCCGGGCTCGCGGTCACCGGCGGGGCGATGGTCGTCGCCTCGTGCACCAACCCGGCCGGCGCCGGTCGCCCCGGCGGGTCCCCCGGGCAGGGCAGCGCGTCAGTTGGCAATCCGCAGCAGGTGGCGGCGATCCAGAGCATCATGCGCGACGCGATTCCGACCTATCACCTGCAATCCATCATCGTGCGGGCGACCATCGACGGCAAGGCCCTGCACACCGGGGCAATGGGTGAGTCGATGACCGGTGTGCCCGCCACGCCCGACATGCACTTCCGCAACGGCGCGGTCGCCTTCACCTACCTCGGCACGATGCTCCTGCAGTTCGTCGACCAGAAGCGGCTGAGCCTCGACGACAAGCTGTCCAAATTTCTCCCTGCACTGCCGAACGCCGATCAAATCAGTCTCAAGATGCTCGCCAACATGACCTCCGGCTATGCGGACTACGTCTACGAGCCAGAGGTGATGGACGGGACGAACCTGAACCCGTTCCGGCAGTGGACGTCGGAGGAACTGATCGGGATCGGCACCTCCAAGCCGATGTTCTTTGCGCCGGGCACCAACTGGGCGTACTCGCACACCAACTACGTCATCCTGGGCCGGGTGCTGGAGAAGGTCGCGGAACGGCCGATGGCGCAGCTCATGAAGCAGTACATCCTCAACCCGCTGGGCCTGACGCAGACACAGAGCGCCGCGACCGCACAGGTCGCCCAGCCGGTGCTGCACTCGTTCACCTCGGAGCGGCGCACCAGCCTCGGCGTTCCACCCGGCGTGCCGTTCTACGAGGAGTCGACGTTCTGGAATCCGTCGTGGACGACAGCAGAGGGGGCCGTCCAGACGACCGACATCGCCGATCTGTGCACGACGGCAGAAACGGTCGGCACCGGGAAGCTGCTCTCCCCCGCGTCACACCGAACCCAGATCGCCACCGACCTGATCGGGTTCGGCCACGCGGTGGCAGGCTGCTCCGCCTGCCACATGAACACGACGGCGCTGTCGTACGGCATCGGCGTGTTGCTGCAGGGCCGCTGGATCACCCAGAACAAACTCTTCGCGGGCAGTGGGGCGACGATGGGCTATCTGCCATCGAAGAAGCTGGCGGTGGCGGTCGTCACGACCTATGCACCGGCCGCCTTCGACAGCCAGGGCAACTATAAGGACGCCACCCCCAAGTTGTTCTCGATGCTGGCCCAAGCACTGGCACCGGACCAGGCTCTCCCCTCATGAGCAGGAGGGCGTCGCCGTCGCCATGCGGGCGCCTGCGCTGCTCGTGGCGCTGGTGCCTGCACTTCGATACAGGAGACGGCAGCGCAGGGGTCGCCAACCCGTCCCCGTAACGGGTTCCGTGCTCCTCAATCGCACGAGGCCCCGCACGTCCACGTGGACGGTGACCGAACCTGCGGACCGGACCATGCTTCTTGGCATGACAACGACCGGTCGGCCGGCGGATCGCCGAGGGCCAGGGCACGACCGATGCGTGACGAGAGCGCAATGCCGTCGAGGTAAGTAATGGCACCTGCATGGCTGACGGTAATCGCGTGGGCGTCTCTATCGGTTTGTTTCGGCTGCGCGGCCATCATTGCCTACGACGTCCTCTTCAATCACCGCCGGCAGCCAATGGGGGTGATGAACTTCGTCCTCCCGATCACCGCGCTTTACCTTGGTCCCCTCGCGCTCGCGCTGTACTGGCGCTGGGGACGAGCAGCTGCCCGAACGGCGATGGCACCGATGCCCATGGCGACGGTCCCCGCCGGCAGCGCGGCGGTTGCCCCGGCTGGTGGGGATATGCAGGTAAACGACCAGCACGCTGATCACGTCGTGGCCGGGGCAGCCGCGTCGCGTGGCAATGCCCGGCGCGCACCGTCGGCCGAGGGGGGTCGGCCCTGGTGGGTCACGATCGCCATCGAGGCGAGCCACTGCGGCGCTGGATGCACCCTGGGCGACGTGCTCTCCGAATTCGCGATCTACTGGTTGGCCGTGACGATCGCCGGCACGGCGCTGCTTGCCGAATACGTGGGCGACTACGTCCTGGCCCTCGCATTCGGCATCGTCTTCCAGTATTTCGCGATCGCGCCGATGCGCGGCCTCGGTCTGCAAGACGGACTCATTGCAGCGACCAAGGCGGACTTCTTCTCGCTGACCGCGTTTGAAATCGGTCTGTTCGGTTGGATGGCGGTCATGGCCTTCGTGCTCTTCCCCGCACCGCACAGCCTGATGCCCAGCTCGGCTGCCTTCTGGTTCCTCATGCAGGTCGGCATGAGCATCGGATACGCCACCTCCGTCCCCGCCAACGTCTGGCTGGTCAAACGCGGCATCAAAGTGCCCATGTGAGCCAGACCTCGAGCGTCCGATACCGACCAGTGGGAGCACGAACGGCATGATCACGATTGCCTCCGTGCCGTGCCAGGGTCCCCCGCCCAGGTTCTACGAAGTTGCGTACTGGGACAGTAGCTCCTCGATCTCCAGCGCGTTCGTCGTGCCATAGTTTCCCGAGCAGTTGTTCATCAGGACGTGCGTCTGCTTCGTGTGCCGCGCGACCTCGGCCACGCGCGGCGCCCAATCCGCGAGCTCGTCGGTGTCGTAGAGGTAGCGGAACCGCTCGGCCGGCGTCAGTCCGGGCTTCTCCCAGGTCTCCGCGTTGCGCCCGTGGAAGCGAATCACGGCCAGCTCGGGGCTGGTTGCGGTGACGACCGGGGGCACCGAGCTCTTGAAGCCTTGCGGCTCGTCGACCATCACATAGGGGATCGCATTGTCGGTGAGGAAGGCGAGCGTGCGCTCGGCGTTCTTCTCGTTGAACCACGAGCCGTGCCGGAACTCCACCGCGAGTTGGATGTCGCCGAGCCGCCGGCGCGCGTCCCGGATCTGCTCCCGGCTCTCGTGGGAGGGGAACACCCAGCGTGGGAACTGGACGAGGACCGCACCCAGACGCCCCGCCTCCCGCAGCGGAGCGATGCCCTCCAGGAAGCGGTCCCAGACGTCGTCGCGAAGCGCCGGCGGGAGATCCTTGCCGTAGAGGCGTCGGCGCCCCTTCAAGTCCTCGGGGAGCGACTCGCGCAGAGACTTGGGCAACCGTGCTGTCTCCGTCGGCTGCCCGGTCAAGAGTGCATGAGCCTTGACGTCGAACACGAAGTCCGCCGGCGTCCGCTCGACCCAGCGCCGGCTGGTAGGCACCCCCGGCAGCGCGTAGTAGGTGGCGTCCACCTCGACCAAAGCGAACCGGCTCGCGTAGTGGCGTAGCCGATCCTCGGCAGTCTTCGCCTCCGGCGGATAGAAGACGCCTGCCGCCGTCATCGTGGGGTCGGTCCACGATGCGGTCCCGACACGGACCGTGCCTCCCTCGCGAATCGCGACCGGACCCGCCCTCGCCTCGCCGAGCGCACCCGCGCGCGCACCGGCGGCGTCGAAGCCCGGGTCGTGCGCGTCGCCCACCCGGTCAGCGTAGCTCCCCGCGGGCCCCGGCTTAGTGGCCGCTGCAGTACCAGGCTCGTACGGCGCCCCGGCACCGAACGTCCGGCGACGGCCGTCGTCATTGACGCCGCCCGGCCGTATTGCCATTCTGGACACGATGATCCTGATAGGTGTCGTGATCGCCGTCTGCATTGTGCTGCTGGTTCTGGGCTTCCTGGCCCCGAAGCTATCGCGACGCCTTCAGGCACGCGTGGACCGAGGCGCCGATCGCGGGCGGCGGGTCACCGACGACAAGGCGCAGGACGCACAACCGGTCGACAAGATGGCGAAGAGTTCGATCGACACGACACAGAAGGCCGCGGACCGGACCTCCGAAGCGGGACGGGAAGGGCGCTCCAAGATCGATCCCTAGGCACCGGTGGCGGCTGGCCCGGTGGGGGCGCATCCGGCACGGCCGCTGTGCCCATCGCCTTCTCGGCCGCAGCGAGCACGCCCGCTACGTGACGTCGGGACGGCGCCGCCCGGAGAGGATCCGAACCAGCGCGACGAGACCGACCGCGATCAACAGGTAGACGACGATCGCGACCAGGTCGGCCGTCTCGAAGACATGGGCGCCCGCCGCAGGCGTGCCGAAGATGCCTTCGAACGGTGCCACCAGGGGTGCGGTGACCCCATAGATCAGGCTCACGAAGGGGGACGCCGGCGAAGCGCCGAAGAGCAGACCGAGGAATCGCGCGGCGATGAGGACATCGATCACGGCCGCCACGAACCAGATGAGCGCGATCACGCGATACCACTGGGCGGCGCGTCGGCGGTGGTCGTCGGGGGGCATTTCCCTCATTGGCTTGATCCTTGGCTCCGATCACATTCAGGACACGCGCGGCGACCTCGCGGTTCGACCCGCTGCATCCACGGAACCCACAGAGCGTACCAGCGCCATCAGGCACGTCTGCATTGTGAGGAGGACTCGGACGGGTGTTACCATCCCGCCATGCCCTACGACCAAGCGCTTGCGGAGCGCGTGCGAGGGCTTCTCGGCGCTGAGTCAGGGCTTACCGAAAAGAAGATGTTCGGCGGGCTCGCCTTTCTCGTCACCGGCAACATGGCGGTCGCGGCGAGCGGCAACGGTGGACTCATGGTGCGGGTCGATCCCGAGGCGGGTGCCCGCCTGGTGGATTCGACGACCGCGGAGGCGGTTGTGATGAGAGGGCGGGCGATGTCGGGCTGGCTCGCCATCACCTCTGCCGACGTCGCCGAAGAGCACGACCTGCGGGACTGGGTGCGGCGTGGCGTCGACTTCGCGCGGTCACTCCCGGCGAAGACCTAGGAGCGTGGCCGTCTGAAGCCCCGGCGGATCCGAGGCGCCGCGACCCCCAGACACCGACGACTTCGCCAAGCTTGCCGAAGAGCGGCGCCCCGCCTGCGACGGTGATCGCTCACAGCGCTCGCGAGAGGGTTCAGGGCGAACCCCTGGCCCGGCGCATAAAATCGCTGGCATGCCGAACGGGATGGCGGAGGGCTTCACCGACGACGGCACGAACCAGACACCGGTCGGACTTGCCGGCACGGTCGTGACGCCGACCCGAGGCAAGGACGGCCCGGGAGAGGTCGAGCTCCGCATCCGAGGTGGCACCGAGGTGTTCATCGCCAGGTCGGACGAGCCCCTGCCCAAGGGACAGTGGGTACTTTGTGTCCAGGCGATCGGCGCCAGAACGATCGTCGTCACCCCGTGGTCTGAAAACCCATTCGACGCTCCGGACGTCGGCTGAGTTCGAGCGAATCCAGACGCGGACCCCGAGCCAACCAAAAGAGAGGATTGCCATGTTCGGCTACCGGGTACCGGCGCCTGACCAGGCCATGCTGATCTCTGGGGCCACGTCGTCGGGCGACGCGCCGTTCCGCGTCGTCACCGGCCACGGAGCCTTCGTGACGCCCTTCTTCCGGAAGGCGAGGTTCTTGACGCTTTCGATGTTCGAGGCCGAGGTCAACGAACCGTGCGTCACCCGCCAGGGCATCGCGCTCGCGGTCACTGCGGTCATCGCGGCCAAGGTCGGGAACGACGCCGCGAGCGTCGTCAACGCGTCCCAGCGCTTCCTGTCCGACCAGAGTCAGATGCCGACCCTCACCGGGCGGATCTTCGCCGGTCACCTGCGCTCGATCATCGGCTCGATGACCGTCGAGGAGATCATCACCGAACGGCAGAAGCTCGCCACCGAAGTTCTCGAAGGCTCCAAGGAGGAGATGGCGAAGATCGGCCTCATCGTGGACGCGTTGCAGATCCAGTCCATCGACGACGGTGGGCTCGGCTACATCAAGGCCATGGCGGCCCCGCACAACGCGGCCATCCAGCAGGCAGCACAGATCGCGCAGGCGCAGGCCCAGCAGAAGGCGGCCGAGGCGCAGCAGCTCTCCCAGCGGCAACAGGCGCAGTACGAGCGCGACACCGCGATTGCCAGGGCCGGCTTCCAGGCGGAGACCCAGGCGGCCGAGCAGAAGGCAGCCCAGGCAGGCCCGCTGGCGCAGGCCCAAGCACAGCAGGACGTCATCAACGCCCAGACCGCGGTCGCGCAGCGCGAGGCCTCCCTCCGCCAGCAGCAGCTGCTGACCGAGGTCGTGAGGCCCGCCGAGGCCGATGCCGAACGCATTCGCATCCTCGCCCAGGCGGACGCCAACCGCATGGAGATCCAGGCCGCCGCGGCCGCGTCGAACAACCGCGTCGCCCTCGACCAGCTCCTGATCCAGCAGCTTCCCCAGATCGTGGAGAAGGCGGCAGCCGGGCTGGCGACGGCGAACGTCACCGTGCTGAACGGCTCGGACGGGCTCTCTGATGTCGTCGCCGGGCTCGTCAGCCAGGGTCTGACGATCTTCGACTCTGTCCGAGGCAACCTGTCCCAGAGCGCCGGCGACGGCGGCGAGACCGGTGCGCCGCCGCCGTCCGCGAAGCCTGACGACGGCGTGCTGGCGCCGTCGCCGGTCGCCGCGCAGGGGCCGACCGAGAGGACGCGAGGGACGAGAACCCGACCCTCCTGAGGAGGGCGGCCGAGCGGGTGCCGATCGCCCAGTCCGGCGTCGGATCACCGCCCGGGCGGACAATCCCGACCTGCTCGGCTCGCCCTGTCGCCGGCGTCACCAGCGCGGGGTCGGTTGGCTTGCTCAAGCGCGGGGCGGTTGGCTTGCTCAGGCGTCAGCTGACCGCTTGCTTCACCAGCGCGCTGATCCTTTCCTCTTCGGCGGCGCTCAACTTCGTCAGCGCGTAGGCGGTCGGCCAGATCGCGCCGTCGTCGAGCTTCGCCTTGTCGCTGAAGCCGAGCGTCGCGTACCTCGTCTTGAACTTCTGCCCGCTTTGGAAGAAGCAGATGACATTGCCGTCCTTGGAGTACGCGGGCATGCCGTACCAGGTTCTC
>JBAPVZ010000854.1:0-4768 GCA_049283435.1 Candidatus Dormiibacterota bacterium | reverse complement strand
CCTCATCGCCGCCCGCGCGATCCAGGGCGTCGGTGGCGCGATCGCGGCGCCGGCGGCGCTGACGACGCTGACGACGCTCTACCGGGAGGGGGCCGGCCGCACGCGCGCGCTCGGCTACTACACGGCGATCTCGATCGGCGCGAGCGCGCTCGGCCTGATCGCGGGCGGCATGCTGACGCAGTGGCTCTCCTGGCGCTGGGTCCTGCTCGTGAACGTCCCCATCGGCATCGCCCTCGTCGTCATCGCCTACCTCGTCGTGCCCGACAGCGAGCGTGCGCGGGGGCGCGTCGACATTCCCGGCGCCGTCACCTCCACGCTCGGCATGTCGCTGCTCGTCTACGGCTTCATCCGCGCGGCGAGCAGCGGCTGGACCGACGCGCTGACCCTGCTCGCGTTCGCCGGCGGGCTTGCACTGCTCGGCGCGTTCGTCGCGATCGAGCGCATCGCGGACGCACCGATCACCCCGCTGCACCTGTTCGCCGACCGCGGCCGGACCTCGGCGTTCATCGCCCGCGCGCTCCTGACGTCCGGGATGCAGGGGATGTTCTTCTTCCTCAGCCAGTTCCTGCAGAGCGTGCTCGGCTACTCGCCGCTCGTCACCGGCCTCGGGTTCCTACCGATCACGGTCTGCCTGTTCGTCGCCTCGCAGGCGAGCTCGCGCTGGCTGCTCGAACGGTTCGGCATGCGCCCGGTGATGATCGTCGGGATCGCGATGTCGACGCTGGGAACGCTCTGGCTGACCCGGCTGGGCGCCGGCAGCGACTACCTCTCGGTGCTCGGGCCGCTCGTCCTGTGCGGCATCGGCAACGGGCTCGCGTTCGTCCCCCTGACCGGCGCCGGACTGGCCCGGGTCGCCCCCGCCGACGCGGGTGCGGCGTCCGGACTCGTCAACGTGACCCAGCAGGTCGGCGGCTCGCTCGGCCTCGCGCTGCTCGTCAGCATCTTCGGCGGCGCGGCCCAGGCGGCGGCGCAGCACCCGATCGCCTCGGTCGGGTCGGAGTTGCAGACTCGCTACGCGTTCGCGTTCGGCGCCGACCGCGCGTTCCTCGTCGCCGCCGTCTGCATCGTCGGCACCCTGCTGCTCGCGATCTTCGCGATCCGGACCCCACGCCAGCCGGCGTGAGCGTCCGGCGGGCGCTCGGCCGACGGGCCGGGCGCCCTCAGCCCTCCTGGATCTCCACCTTCTCGATCTTGACCGGGTCGTGCGGCCGGTCCTGGCCGTCGGTCGGCGCGCTCGCGATCGCGTCGAGCGCCGCCTCGCCGTCGGCGAGCTTGCCGAAGATCGTGTAGCTCGGGGGCAGCGGGTTGTCGGCGTGCATGATGAAGAACTGGCTGCCGTTCGTGTTCGGGCCGGCGTTCGCCATCGCGACGGTGCCCCGCTCGTACGAACGCTGCACCGGCTCGTCGTCGAAGCGGTAGCCCGGGCCGCCGCGGCCGGTGCCGGTCGGGTCGCCGCCCTGGATCATGAAGCCGGGGATCACGCGATGGAAGATGACGTCGTCGTAGAACCCGTCGCGGGCCAGGAAGACGAAGTTGTTGACGGTCGCCGGCGCCTCGGCCGGAAAGAGCTCGAGCGTCAGCGGTCCCGCCGTCGTCGTCACCGTCGCCGTGTAGGCTCGGCTCGGGTCGATCGAGGTCGGAGGCGCCGTCGTGTACTGCTTGGCCATTGGTATTGCTCCCTGAGCGACGGCCGTGCCGACCGGGCGGGCCGCCTGGGGCTGGGAACGGCGCAACCCGTCCCGTGACATCTTGCTACGAGTCTGCCAGCTTGGCCGCCGCGAACGCCGACCCGAACAGTGGAGCCTCGTCGCCCGTTTCCCGAAGGAGGTCGCGATGCCGACGGCGTTGATCACCGGAGCCGGCCGTGCCAACGGCATCGCGGCGGCGACCGCGCGCCGCCTCGCCGCCGACGGCTGGGACCTCGGCCTGCAGCACTTCGACGAGGACGTCCGCCCGCTCCTCACCGAGCTCGACCACGGGCCCGGCACCGGCCGGATCCACGTGCACGACGCGGATCTCGGTGACCCCGACGCCGCCGCGGGCACCTTCGCAGCGGTCACGGCGGCGCTCGGCGAGGTGACCGCGCTGCTCCTCGTCCACACGCACTGCGAGCCGCGCGGGCTGCTCGCGACCCGAGCCGAGCATCTCGATCGCCACTACGCCGTCAACGTCCGCGCCGCGCTGCTCCTCATCCAGGCCTTCGCCGAGCAGTTGCGCGCCCCCTCCGGGCGCATCATCGCGCTCACGAGCGATCACTTCACGCCCGAGAACCTCGCGTACGGCACGACGAAAGCCGCGCTCGACCGCATCGTGCTGGCGGCGGCGCGGGAGCTGGGGCCGCGCGGCGTGCGCGCGAACTGCATCAACCCCGGTCCCACCGACACCGGCTGGATGACGCCCGAGATCTACGAGTCGGCGCGCGAGAGCACGCCGCTGGGGCGCGTCGGCCTGCCGGAGGACGCCGCCCGCCTCGCCGGCTTCCTGGTCTCCGACGAGGGGGCCTGGGTGACCGGGCAGGTCCTCTACAGCAACGGAGGGTTCCGGCTCAACGTCTGACCGCGAGAGCCTCAGCCTCCGGCGTGGACCGTCTCGATCAGCAGCTGCAGGTTCTCGACGGTCGATTCCGGCAGCACGCCATGGCCCAGGTTGAAGATGTGGCCGGTCCGGCCGCCGGCCGCTCGCAGCACGTCGAGCGCACGCTCGCGGACCAGCTCCCGCGGGCCGGTCAGCACCGCCGGCTCCAGGTTACCCTGCACGGCGAGGCGATCCCCGACGCGACGCCAGCCCTCGTCCAGCGGCAGCCGCCAGTCGAGCCCGACGACGTCGGGCCCGGAGCTTGCGATGAGCTCCAGCAGGCCTGCGGTGTCGGTCCCGAAGTGGATGCGCGGCACGCCGAGGGATCTCGTCGCGGCGAAGATCGAGGCGGTGTGGGGAAGCACGCGCTCCTCGTAGTCCTGCGGCGCGAGCGCCCCGACCCAGCTGTCGAAGAGCTGGATCGCCGATCCGCCGGCCCTGATCTGGGCGGCGAGGTATCCCGCCATCACGCGGGACAGCTTGCCGAGCAGCCGGTCGAACGCCGCCGGCTCCTGGTACATGAACTGCTTGGTGAGCGTGAACTGCCGGCTCGGCCGCCCTTCGATCAGGTAGCTCGCGAGCGTGAACGGCGCGCCGCTGAAGCAGATCAGCGGCACCGGCGATTCGGCCACGATCAGCCGGACCGCCTCGATCACCTGCGGCGCGGCCTCTTCCCCCGACGGTTCGGCGAGCCGGTCGACGTCGGCGGGCGTACGGATCGGGTGCTCGATGACCGGCCCGACGCTCTCCACGAGCTCGAACGCGACGCCCATCCCGCGCAGCGGCAGCATGATGTCGGCGAACATCACGGCGGCGTCGACGCCGAGATGCAGCACCGGCTGGAGCGTCACCTCGCAGCAGAGGTCCGGCTGGGCGACGATCTCGACGAGCGTGTGGTGCTCGCGGATCCTGCGGTACTGCGGCAGCGAGCGGCCGGCCTGGCGCATGAGCCAGATCGGCGTCGTGTCGGTCGTCTCCTGCCGGCAGGCGCGGAGAAAGCGATCCGTGCGCCAGCTCGCCCGGGGCGCCGCGGAGATGGTCGGTTCGGTCACGTGAGCGCCTCCAGCGTCTGCTCGATGTCGGCCTCGGTGTGGGCCAGCGAGACGAACCAGGCCTCGTATTGCGAGGGTGGGATCAGCACGCCACCCCGCCGCAGCCGGCCGTGCAGCTCGGCGAACGCCCGCTCGCCGTCGACGAAGAGCGTCAGGAGCGAGCCGGCCCGCTCGACCCGTCCATGGGCCGAGAGCCCTTCCTCGAGCGCCGCGCCGAGCTGCTCCAGCCGCCCGTAGGCGGCCGCGTCGAGCAGCCCGAGCGTCGCTTCGCCGGCCGCCATCACGAGCGGATGGCCGGACAGCGTGCCCGCCTTGTAGACCGGCCCGACCGGGGCGACGAGGTCGAGCAGGTCCGCCCGACCGCCGTAGGCGCCGACGGGCAGGCCGCCGCCGATGATCTTCCCGAGCACCGTGAGGTCCGGCGTCACCCCGTAGCGCTCCTGGGCGCCGCCGGGGGCGACGCGGAATCCCGTGATCACCTCGTCGAACACGAGCAGGGCGCCCGCCGCTGCGGTCAGCCGCCGCAGGCCCTCCAGGAACCCGGGCGCGGGGGGCACGACGCCAAGGTTCGCCGCCACCGGCTCGACGATGATCGCGGCGACCTCGTCGGGGTGTGCGCGGAGCACCGCCTCGACCGCGTCCAGATCGTTGTAGGGTGCCAGGAGCGTCTTCGCAGCAAATGCTGCCGGCACGCCCGCGCTGCCCGGGAGCGCGAGCGTCGCCAGACCGGAGCCGGCACTCGCGAGCAGGTAGTCGGCGTGCCCGTGGTAGCCGCCCTGGAACTTCAGGATCAGGTCCCGACCGGTCGCCGCGCGGGCGACGCGGAGCGCGCTCATCGCCGCCTCGGTGCCGCTGTTGACGAACCGCAGCCGCTCCAGCGACGGCATCCTGGCCATGATCGCGCGCGCCAGCCGCACCTCGACCTCGGTCGTGGCGCCATAGGGGCCGCCGAGCTCGGCCGTGCGCTGCAGGGCACCGACGACGGCCGGGTGGGCGTGACCGGCGATCAGCGGTCCGTACGCGCACACCCAGTCCACGTAGTCGCGCCCGTCGGCGTCGAGGACGTGGCCGCCGGCCCCCCGTACCGGCACCGGGGGCTCGCCGCCGACCGCCGCATAGGCACGCACGGGACTGTTGACGCC
>JBAPVZ010000853.1:0-1530 GCA_049283435.1 Candidatus Dormiibacterota bacterium | reverse complement strand
GTGCAGCGCCGCCGCGAGTCGCGACGCCTGCTCGCTCTGCGTCAGCGCCTCGACCGTGGTCGGGAGCGCGAGCGACCAGTTCCCGCCGCCCACCGTGCCCGGGTGGTTCGGCTGCTCGCTGACCCCGGCCGCATCCTCCAGCGTCGCCGCGACGAGCCGGCTCGGCGAGCCGGCCAGCGCCCGCTCGGCGGCGATGACGACGTCGCCCGCACTCGCGTCGGGCCCCAGGCCGGCCGCCCGCTCGACTCGCGCCCGCAGCTCCGGCGCGAGGCCGGGGTCGCCCCAGAGGCCGGTCAGAGTCGGCAGGTCGTGCGTCGTCGCCGCGGCCAGCGCCTCGGCCGGGTAGTCGGCCGGCGGCCGGTCCTCGAACAGCAGCAGGCGGTAGCTCAGGATCTGCCGCTCCCGCAAGCTCGCGCGCACCCCGCCGGCGACCGTTCCGAGGTCCTCGCCGACGACGAAACCGCCAGCGCGCCGGCTCTCGAGCGCGACGATGCCGAGCAACTCGTCGGCGGGATAGCGCACATACGCACCGTCGCTCGGATCGCTGCTCTGCGGAATCCAGAAGAGCCGGAACAGACCCATCACGTGGTCGATGCGCAATCCTGCCGCGCTGTGCAGCGCCGAACGCAGCATGTCGCGAAACGGCTGGTACGCGACCGCGCGCAGCCGCCAGGGGTCGAACGGCGGCAGCCCCCAATTCTGGCCGCCTTCGCTGAACGGGTCGGGAGGCGCGCCGACGGTCACCCCGAGCGCGAGCACGTCCTGCCACTGCCAGGCGTCGGCGCCCTGCGGATCGACCCCGACGGCCAGATCGGTGATCGGCGGCAGCTCCGCGGCGACGGCGGTGAGCTGCCCGGCCAGCAACCACTGCAGCCAGGCGTGGAAGCGCACGTCCGGCGCGTGGCGGCGCTCGAAGTCGGCGACGCCCGGCAGCTGGGGCCGGCGCAGCGACGCGGGCCACTCCGTCCAGCGCGCACCGTGACGCTCGGCGATCGCGCAGTAGAGCGCGAACGTGTGCAGCGCCGCACCTTCGGCGACGCGCCAGGCAGCGAACGCGGGATCGTCGGTCCCTGCCTCGTAGAGCCGCCGGAGCGCTGCCCGCTTCAGGTCCCAGACGCGGTCGCGGTCGATCGAGCGGCAACCGTTGAGATCGCGGCCGGCGCGGGCCAGCGGCTCCAGCGCCGACCCCAGCTGCTCGGCGCCGGGCACGGACTCCACCTCCAGGTACAGCGGATTGCGGTAGACGCGGCTCGACGGGTAGTAGGGGCTCGCCTCCTGCGGATGGGTCGGCGCTGCGGCGTGCAGCGGGTTCAGCAGCAGCGAGGTTCCACCCTGCTCGCGCGTCCACCGGGCGAGCGTGCGCAGGGCGCCGAGGTCCCCGATGCCCCAGGACCGGGCCCCGCGCAGCGCGTAGAGCTGGACGGAGAGCAGCCAGCCGCGCAGGCCGGGCGGCAGACAGCAGTGCGCGGGCGTGACGATCAGCGACCGTTCCGCGCCGTCGCCGTCCCGCCGCAGACGATGGTAGCCGGG
>JBAPVZ010000852.1:0-3271 GCA_049283435.1 Candidatus Dormiibacterota bacterium | reverse complement strand
CTCCCGACCCGCACAGAGGAAGGCGTCCGTCGCTCGCTGCGCAGTTCGAGCCGGCGCCGCGTTCGATTACGCACCCGGATGTCCGCGTCTCATTGCGGCACTATTCGGCAGTGGAATCGACGACGTCGGGCGGCCTTCATCTTGCCTCGGGGCCCGCGGCAGCGGCCGCCGCGACCCGGTCTCGCGTGCGAGCACGCCGGTGAGCGATCGGCGTGAGGCGACGGGGGCCTCCGGCAGTCCGCATCTCGACGGTCTGGATGCGGTACGCGTCGTCGGGACGCTGCTCGTCATCGTCGTCCATTGCGACCATTGGCCGCTGCAGCAGGGCGGCGCCGACCTCGCGTTCTGGTCCGGCGTGGATCTCGTGGCGCGCGTGTGCGTGCCTCTGTTCGTGATCCTGAGCGGTCTGCTCCTCACCTTCCGGCGGCAGCACCGGATGCCGCTGCGGACCTTCCTCCGGCGGCGTCTCGGCCGCTCTCTGCTGCCGTGGACCATCTGGATGCCGGTCTACACCGTCATCGGGCTCTTCATCACTCAGGAGGTGGCGCGATCGCCGGCCGGCGTCGCCGGCTGGTGGCTCCTCGGCGGGGGCCACCTGTGGTACCTGCTCCTGATCCCGCAGTTCTATGTCGTGTTCCAGTTCTGGCCGACGAGCCGCAAAGGGACGATGATCGCCGCAGCGATCGCGATGGCGGTCCAGACCGGGCTTTGCCTCTACCGTCTCCTCGCGCCGAGCACGGCGCCGTTGAACGGCTTCTTCCTCGCCTATGGATTCGAGTTCTTCTTCTTCTGGATCGGCTATTTCGCGCTCGGGGCCGCGGCCGGTGTGTGGCTGGCGGACCACCAACCGCGCCTGCCGGACTGGCCCTTCTGGCTGGCGGCGATCGGTGGCGCCGCCTTGCTCCTCGGGGTCAACCTGTCGGGCGCCACCAATGCGTCGTTCGTGCAGGGCACCGGCGCGTTTCTCCACCCGCTGCTCCCGGTTCTCACCGTGTCACTCTTCATCGCCGTCGCCCTGACCGCGGAGCGGCTCTTCGACGCCAGCTCGCGGATCAAGCGTCTCGTCAGCCGGGTGAGCCGGTATTCACTCGGCATCTACATCGTCCACGAGGTCCTGACCTACGTCCCCGGCCGCCTGCTGTCCGCGCCCCTGCTGCAGCAGAACCTGCCGCTCGCGATCCCGGGCTTTGTGCTCCAGGTGCTCCTGACGCTCGGCCTCGCCTATCTCGCGACCCGGCTTCTGGTCGCGACCCCGTTCGCGATCACGGTTGGCCTCCCCCGCGAGCCGCTTCCACCCTGGCCCCGCCGGCGCGCGGCGCCGTGAGAGTCGCCCGCCTCCGGGCGCTCAGGCGGCGGTTCCGGATAGCCTGATCCAGATCTCCACCCACGAAGCGCTCCGCACGATCGCCGACGAACAATGGGATGACGGCGCGGTCCAGCTCGTCGATCGGAACCTCAGCCGGGAGCGACACGCGCTGCAGCCGGCACAGGAAGCCGGGCCGGAGCTCGTCACCGCCGCGCCAGCGACTTCTCCCCGTCGCGCGCGAGGTCCGGCGCGGCGACTCAGCTGCCGGCGGGGATCGTCCCGGCGTCCGGCGCCAGCGGGAGCCGCAGGAGGAAGCGGCTTCCAATACCCGACCGCGATTCGACGGTGATGTCGCCGCCATGCATGAGCACGAGCTGCCGGGACAGATACAGCCCGAGCCCGGTGCCTGGAATATGGCCGTTCTTCTTGGTCAGGATCCGCCCGAATTGGCTGAAGAGCCGAGGCAGGTCTCTCTCGTCGATGCCGAGACCGTGGTCCTCGACCTCGATCTCGGCCCAACGTTCGGTTCCGACCACCCGCAGGCGGGCCTGAATCGGTCCTCCGTCCGGAGAGTACTTGCACGCGTTCTCGAGCAGGTTCGCGATCGCGCCGCGCATCCGGCGCCGGTCCACGCGCACGAGCACTGGCCGATCGCAGGTGTCGACGGCGAACCGGTGCTCGGGCTTGACCGCGTAGGCCGTGGCGGCCGTCGCCTCGCCCAGCAGCTGCCGCAGATCGACGGTGTCCAGCTGCAGATCCGGCTTGCGTTCCTCGAGCCGTGCCGTCTCCAGCATCCGGTCGACGAGATACCGGATCTGGTCCAGCTTGTTCCGGGTGACCCGCAACATCGACTCGCGCTGTGACGGTCGCCAACGATCGATGTCCTCACCCAGCATCTCGAGATAGCCACGGGCGATCGCGACCGGCCCGCGTAGCTCGTGAGCGGCCAGGTTCAGGAAGTCGGACTTGAACTGCTCCAGCTCGCCCAAGCGCTGACCTGCGATCGCGTTCTCGAGCGCGAGCGCAGCGTGACTCGCGAGCCCCTCCACGACCTGGCGATCGCCGGGTGCAAATCCGTCTGGCTTCCCGACCAGCGCGAAGAACCCCAGCACCTCGTCGGCGATGACGATCGGCGCACAGGCGACGTTGCTCGCGCCGAGAGACCGCAGCATCGAGTCTCCGAAGGGATTGGTCACGAGGTCGTTCGTCAGGTAGACCCGCTTGGTCACGAGACAGCGGCCGGGAACGCCGTCGCCAGGGCGCCAGCAATACTCGAACTCCCGAGCCCCCTCGTGCCGCAACAGCGTTTTCGTGACCATGCCTTCCGGACGATGCAGTCCCGCGAAGCCGGACGAGCAGTGGAGCAGCTCCATGGCGCCGGCGGTGAGTGCGTTCAACAGCTCCTCGGGATCCCGAGTCGAGTTCAGCGTCTGGCTGATCTCGAGCACCTGGGACAGGCGCCCCTCCACTCGATCCAGACGCTGCGTGGCGACGCGCAGCCGGTCCACCATCTCCTCGCGCTGCGCGACGTTGCCGGCCGCATTCCCGATCGCCTGGAGGACCAGCGCGTCGTCCGCCGAGAACCCGCCCTGGGCTCGGGAGCCGTAGGCGCAGACCAGGCCTACCCGACACCCCGCCGCACTCCAGACCACGGCGATCGCATCCTCGGCCGCGAGGACGACGCGATCGGCCGCACTCAACGGCGATCCATCGGCGGCGAGTGCTGCTGCGAGCGTGCGCGCGTTGGGCGGCAGGTGGCCGTCGTCGAAGGTGAGGCACGCGTCCCCACCGTCCCTTTCCCAGCTCCAGAATGCAGCGCTCAGGGCATCGACGGCGGCGGCGGCGACCTGCGTCACGCGCGCATGGAGGTCGGCGACCCCGGAGCACTGGCTCGCCGCCTCGCCGACGGCAAGCTGGCCGCCCACGATGCGGTCGCCCAGCCCAACCACTGCAACGCCCTCCATG
>JBAPVZ010000851.1:0-6278 GCA_049283435.1 Candidatus Dormiibacterota bacterium | reverse complement strand
GCCTGGGCCTGCGCCTCCGCCTGTGCCCGTGCCAGCGCTGCGGCCCTGGCCGCTGCCGCCGCCCTGGCCAGCGCGATCTGATGCTGCCGCTCCGCCTGCAGCTCCGCCGAGTTCTGCTGCAGGCTCGCCGCCCACGCTGCGGACGACCGCTCGGCGAGCTGCGTCTGCTGCATCGCCGCGTAGGTCGAGACCGTCGGGGTCGTCGGCGCCTGCACCTGATGGGTGCCGCCACCGCCGCCGCCCGCGCTCACGAGTGCAGCAGTCCCGGCCGTCGCCAGAGCCGCCGCGCCGCGAATGACGCGTACCACACGCTCCTCCTTGCCTTCCCCACCCCTGGGGAGCCGATGGTCTCGAGCCGGAGCAAGGAGTGCGTGAGTGGTGCGGTGACGAAGGAGGAGAAGTGAGCTGGAACGATGAGAAGACTGGCTCGGAAACGGACGCTAGGATGCCAGGCTAACAAAGGTTGCCTACCACCTGTCAAGTTCGCCACTCATCGAGGGTCGCATTCCGGCCCGCCGTCGACCCGGTCGGACGGCCGCGCGTCAGGCGCCGAGGACGCGCTCCGACCCCGCGTAGACGTTCGCCGCGTCAGGTCTCGTGAACCCGACCAGGGTGACGCCAAAGCGCCGCGCGGTGGCGACCGCGAGACTCGACGGCGCGCCGACCGCGACCACGATCGGCAGGCCGGCGGCGACCGCCTTCTGCACGATCTCGAAGCCCGCCCGTCCGCTCACGACGAGCAGGCGGTCGGCCGCGGGCAGCGCTCGGTGCAGGAACAGCCTCCCGACGATCTTGTCCACCGCGTTGTGGCGTCCGATGTCCTCCCGTGCCAGGAGCAGCGATCCGGAAGCGTCGAAGAGTCCCGCGGCATGGAGGCCACCCGTGCGCTCGAAGAGACGCTGCGCCTCCCGCAGCCGCGCCGGCAGCGAGCCGAGGATCGAGAACGGCATGGTGGGCCCGGCGGCAACCGGCGGCCACTCGGCTGCCAGCTCGTCGACGGTCACGGCGCCGCAGACCCCGCAGGCAGAGCTGACGACGAAGCTGCGCTGCACGGGACGGGGGCCGGGACGCTCGCGGACGACGTCGACCGCGTTCGACGCCAGCAGCTCCCCTCGCACCTCGAGGCCCCCCGCCGGCTCGTCCTCGGCCGTCTCGGCACTGATGCGGGCGAACCGAACGTCCTCGAGTCGCGCGAGCACTCCCTCCGCGTGCAGCAGGCCGAGCGTCAGCTCGACATCCGCACCGGGCGTGCGCATGACGACGCTCAGCGGCTCGCCGTCGAGCAGGATCTGCAACGGCTCCTCCGCCGCGACCCGATCCTGGACCTCCGACCACCGCCCTGCCCGCAGACGGTGGACGGCCAGGTCCGGGGCCTGCGGGCGGAAGGCTGGGCGACGGTCCATCGCCCACCCAGCCTACCGGGGGGCCGCTGACTGCCCCCGACGCGCTCGACTCAGCCCGCGGGCGCGAGCTCCCGGATCAGATCGACGATCTGGTCGGTCGTCTCGGCGACCGAGACGCCGGCGGCGCGGAACGCGTCCTCCTTGCTCTTCGCCGTCCCGCTGTTGCCGGAGACGATCGCGCCCGCATGTCCCATCCGCTTGCCCTCGGGGGCGGTGCGCCCGGAGATGAAGGCGACCGCCTTGAGGCGGCTCCCCCGCGCGAGCAGCGCTGCCCCCTGCTCCTCGTCGGAGCCGCCGATCTCGCCGATGATCACGAGATGCGTCGTCTCCGGATCCCGCTCGAAGAGCTCGATCCCGTCGACGAACGAGGTGCCGTTGACCGGGTCACCGCCGATGCCCAGGATCGTCGACTGCCCGAGGCCGGCCGCCGTCAGGGCCGCCATCGACTCGTAGGTCAGCGTGCCCGACCGCGCGATGATGCCAACCGGGCCCGGCGCCGAGAAGCGCTGGGGGATGATCCCGATCTTCGCCTGACCCGGCGTGAGCAGCCCGGGGCAGTTGGGGCCGACGAGCCGAGTCGCCGGGAAGTCGCGCAGGAACGACTTGACGCGAATCATCTCCTGGATCGGGATGCCCTCGGTGATGCACGCGATCAGCGTGATCCCGGCCGCGGCCGCCTCCATGATCGCATCCGCGGCGAACGGCGCCGGCACGAAGATGCCGCTCGCCGTCGCGCCCGTCGCCTGCACCGCCTCGGCGACCGTGTCGAAGACCGGCACGCCGTTGTGCGTCGTGCCGCCCTTGCCGGGGCTCGTGCCGCCGACCAGCCGCGTCCCCATCAGCTGCATCTGCTGGCTGTGGAAGGTCCCTTCGCGACCGGTGATCGCCTGGACGATGACCGGCGTTTCCTTGGTGAGAAGAATCGACATCGCTACTTTGCCAGCTCCACGATCTTCTGGGCGGCCGCCCAGGCGTTGACCCCGGGCTCGATGCCGTGGTCCTTCAGGTACGCGCGCCCCTCCTCCTCGTTCGTGCCCGAGAGCCGGACGACGAGCGGCAGCGTCATGTGCAGGTTGTCGCGCGCCTGCACGAGGCCCTTCGCGACCTCGTCGCCGCGGGTGATACCGCCGAAGACGTTCATCAGAACGCCCTTCACCTTCGGGTTCATCAGGATCACGGCGAGTGCGTTCTCGACGACCTCCGCTTTGGCGCCGCCGCCGATGTCGCAGAAGTTCGCGGCGCTGCTGCCGGCGCGCTGTACGAGGTCGAGCGTGCCCATGCAGAGCCCGGCGCCGTTGCCGATGATCCCGATCTCGCCGTCCAGCGACACGTACGTCAGATGCCGCTTCTTCGCCTCGGTCTCGTAGGGATCGCCCTCGACGTCGGCGGCGTAGCGGTCGATGAGATCCGGATGCCGGAAGTCAGCGCTCTCGTCGGTCTCCAGCTTCGCGTCGCCGGCGACGACGCGGCCATCCTTCGTGATCACGAGGGGATTGACCTCCGCCGTCACCGCGTCGTAGTCGGGGATCGCGCGGTAGAGGCGCTGGATGACGGGGACCAGGCCCCGCACCTGCGCACCGAGGCCGGCCTCGAAGACGAGCTGCCGCAGCTCGAAGTCGAGCGGACCGCGCCAGGGGTGCGGGTGCAGGCGGGCGATCGCCTCGGGCGCCTCCTCGGCGACCTGCTCGATCTCCATGCCGCCCTGGGCGGACAGCATGAGCACGTTGTTGCGGTGGTCGCGGTCGACGGTGAAGCCGAGATAGACCTCCTGGCCGATGTCGAGCGCCGTCTCGCAGTAGACGAGCGGAACGCGAAAGCCCTTGATGTCCATCCCGATGATCTGCTCGGCGGCGGCGCGGGCCGCCTCCGGCGTCTGCGCGAGCTTGACCCCGCCCGCCTTGCCGCGGCCGCCGACCGGAACCTGGGCCTTGACGGCGACCGGCCCGAGCTCCTGGGCGGCCGCGAAGGCCTCGTCAGGGGTCCGCGCCACCCGCCCTTTCGGGATCGGGATGCCGAGCGAGGAGAGGACCTCCTTCGCCTGATATTCGAGCAACTTCATCGACTACTCCCTGCGAGATGACGAGGGCACGCGCTGCTCTCAGTTTGGGCCATCCGTGGACAGCCCATCCGTGGACCGCGCCGGCGGACCGGCACCGGTCAACGGCCGGGACCGCCCGACCGCGCGCCGCCCCAGCGTTACGATCTTGGCCGGGACGGCGGCACACGATGACGACGCCGCGGACATAGGAGGAGGTCGGTCCCCTGACGCCACTGCCCAAGGAGCCGCTCGAGCGCCCGCCATGGGAGGCGTCGAGCCTCTCCGACACGTTCCACGAGAAGCTCATCGAGCTCCGGAGCATGGAGCCCTGGCTGCGCCGCGTGACCCTGCTCGCGATGGGCGGCATCGTCGCCGCCGGCGCGCTCGTCGCGGCGAGGAACCTGCCCGGTCCCCACGTCCTGGTTTCGGGTTCGGGGCTCGGCCACCTCGCCGTTTCGATACCCGTCTTCACCGGCTGCCTCGTCGTGCAGGTGCTCGCCTGGAGCTTCCTGCTGGCCGCCGCGGCGCACGCGCACTGGGCCCTGCGCGCGGTCGCCCTCGTCATCTGGAGCGCGGCGATGCTGTTCGTCTCTCTGGCCGGCATCTCGAACTCGCCGTCGTCGTTCCTCGTCGTCGGCGCCACGCTGCTCGTCGTCATCGTCGTCTGGCAGCTGGCGATCGGCGTCTGGGTGCTGGATCGCTTCCACCCGGCGATGGCGGGGCGCACCCATCGCGACCGCCTCCACCTGGCGACCGGCGCCGGCTGCCTCGTCGCGACGACCCTCGTCTACGTCCTCGCCTGGCAGAGCGACCCCAGCCTGGCCCGCTTCGCGCTCCCCCTGTCGATCCTGCTGTTCGGGCTGCAGGCGACGTTCCTGATCCCCGTGCTGTTCCTCACCGGGAGCGACTTCGCCGAGTGGGGAGAGGTCGTGGCGGGCCGGATCGGCACCGCCGTCGCCCGCTCCCCCCGAGCGCTCGCCGCCCTCGCCGGCATCGTCTCGGTCGTGGTGCTCGGCGACGCCGTCCGGATCAGCGCCGGCCCGCTCGGGCTCCTCGGCGAGGTGATCGGCATGGTGCTGCTCGCCGGCATCACGCTCGCGCTCCGCCGCCTGCTGCTACCCGCCCCGGCCACCGAGATCCCGCTCGGCTCCCTCATCCCGGCGGGCCTCGCCTGGTTCGCGGTCAGCTATTACTGGGCGGTCCCGATCGCGTTCATGGGGGTCAGGCTCTCGCCCCTGCTCTGGCTCTGGCAGGTGCCGATCGCGGCCCTGCTCGTCGTCGCCGCACTGCGCTTCCGACGGCTGGCGATGGCGGCGCTGCTCTTCGGCGTCCTGACCGCGGAGACGGTCCTCGGCAGCCTGCACGGCATCGCGGCCGAGCTCGGGCTCGGGGACCGCTTCGTCTCGCTGAACGACGGCATCCGGATCCTGCCCGCGGTCGCCTGCCTGGGCGTCCTCGGCTGGCTCGCGGTGCGGCGCCGCTTCTCTTCACGAGCCTCGGAGCTGCTGCGGCTGGTCTTCGTGCTGACGGTCGCGATGCAGGTCCTCGAGTGGGTGGAGGACGGCTTCCAGGCGGCGGCGGAGCACGGCGCGAGCATCTCGGCCGTGCAGGGCCTGCTCCTCGTCGCGGCGATGTTCTGGGACGTCGCGATGTCCGGTGCGGCGATCACGAACCGGCATGGGCCCCGGGTGCCGCGGCACGCCCGAGTCCTCCTCTACTGCAGCTACACCCTCCTCGGGAGCTCGACCGTCGCGTTCTCCGCCCTCTTCCCGTCGTCCGGGTTCGACTCCGAGGGCTGGGTCAAGACCGGCGTGCAGGGCCTCGGCCCGGCGCTCCTCCTCTGCTTCTTCGCCTTCGGCGTCGCGCGCTGGTGGCCCCACCGCGACGAGGCCGGCAGCGCGCCCGGGGCTCGCGAGCCGAGCGGGCGAGGCGAGCTCCTGGCCACGGATGAAGCGGAGCCGTAGGGGAGCCGTATGAGCCCTGCCGGCCCCGTTTCGCGGACCGATGATGCACCATCATCGGGTGAGCGACCAGAACGGCGGCATCGTCGAGGCGACGCGCTCGTACGAGAAGTGGCTCGCGGATCGCGTCCCCGTCGTGCCCTCGGACCTCGTCGCGAAGCACGACGAGATGGCGGCGAGCGCGTTCCCCTTCTTGCGGGCCACCTTCTATCGCTGGGCCCAGCGCTGGCCGGTCGTCGCCCCGGACGCGGCATCCGCCCCCGCCCTGGTCGCCGTCGGCGACCTGCACGTCGAGAACTTCGGCACCTGGCGCGACGCCGAGGGCCGGCTCACGTGGGGCGTCAACGACTTCGACGAGATCGCCCGCTTCCCGTACACGATCGATCTGGTCCGGCTCGTGACGAGCGTGCTGCTCGCCGCCGCCGAGGGCGGGCTCGACCTCGACGCGAAGGAGGCCGCGACCGCCGTGCTCGACGGCTACCGGGCCGCGCTCGCCTCGGGTGGGCGCGCGCTCGTCCTCGCCGAGCACGATCGCTGGCTGCGACGTCTGGTGTCGAGCCGGCTCCGCGATCCGGTCCGGTTCTGGAAAGCGATCCGCAAGCTGCCGGCGGCGAGCGGCGTGCCGAGCGGGCTCCGGCAGAGCCTGCAGCGGGCGCTCCCCGATGGCGTCGAAGGCACAAGCCAGCGCTCCCGGCAGGCCGGTCGAGGCAGTCTGGGGCGGCTTCGCGTCGTCGCCGTGGGCACCTACGGCGGTGCGCTCGTCGCCCGCGAAGGCAAGGCGGTCGCGCCCTCGGCCGCGTTCTGGGCCCATCCGGACCTGGAGGAGCAGCCGCAGCCACCGCCGGCCGCGCCACCGCCCGGCGCGATCCGCGACCC
>JBAPVZ010000850.1:0-8895 GCA_049283435.1 Candidatus Dormiibacterota bacterium | reverse complement strand
GCGGGGAGGCGGCGATCGAAGCGAGCGCGACCGTGCGCCTGGAGGGGTACGACCTGCCGGTGCGAGTCGCGAACGGCTCCCTCGAGCTCGCCTACAGCCTGCGCAGCTATGTGGAGACGTTCTCGACTCGCGGCTGAGCCGGCCGGGCCGGCGTATGCATGGTGGAGGTTGCCGGTCGCGCCGAAGCCGGAGCGCGTAAGGGAGGCTTCGCCAGTCGTCCACGGCAGCGGTCAGCGTCGAGTCGAGGAAGTAGTGGAGACGTCATGAGCACGAGCACCGACCCGAGCACGAAGACGGCGTTGGCGGTCCTGCCGCACTGGATCGGCGGCGCCGCGTTCCCGTCCGCGAGCGGTCGCACCGGGCCCGTCTACGACCCCGCGCTCGGCGTCGAGACGAAGCGGGTCGCGTTCGCGGACCAGCGTGAGCTGGATGCGGCGGTCGCCGCCGCGCGCGCCGCGTTCCCGCCGTGGCGGGACACCTCGCTCGCCCGTCGCCAGGCGATCCTCTTCCGCTTCCGCGAGCTGCTCGAGGCGCGGAAGGGCGAGCTGGCGGAGGTGATCACCGCCGAACATGGGAAGGTCGTGTCCGACGCGCTGGGCGAGATCAACCGGGGCCTCGAGGTCGTCGAGCTCGCGACCGGCATCGCGCACCTCATGAAGGGCGAGTTCTCGGAGCAGGTGTCGAGCGGGATCGACGTCTACTCGCTGCTCCAGCCGCTCGGCGTCGTCGGCATCATCAGCCCGTTCAACTTCCCGGCCATGGTCCCGGCCTGGTTCTTCCCGCTCGCGGTCGCTGCCGGCAACACGGTCGTGCTGAAGCCGAGCGAGAAGGATCCGTCGGCCGCGCTCTGGCTCGCCGAGCGGTGGCAGGAGGCGGGCCTCCCCGACGGGGTCTTCAACGTGCTGCAGGGCGACAAGGTCGCCGTCGACGGCCTGCTCCGGCATCCCGACGTGGAAGCGATCTCGTTCGTCGGCTCGACGCCGATCGCCCGCTACGTCTACGAGACGGCGACCGCGCACGGCAAGCGGGTGCAGGCCCTGGGCGGCGCGAAGAACCACATGCTCGTGCTGCCGGACGCAGACCTCGACCTCGTCGCCGACGCAGCGGTCAACGCCGGGTTCGGGTCGGCCGGGGAGCGGTGCATGGCGATCAGCGTCGTCGTCGCGGTGGAGCCGGTCGCCGACCCCCTCGTCGCCAAGGTGGTGGAGCGGATCGGCAAGCTGAAGGTCGGCGACGGGCGACGCTCCTGCGACGTCGGGCCGCTCGTCACCGGTCAGCACCGCGACCGGGTCGCGTCCTACCTGGACGTGGCGGTCGCCGACGGCGCGACCGTCGTCGTCGACGGCCGCGGGGTGCAGGTCGACGGCGACCCCAACGGCTTCTGGCTCGGCCCTACGCTCGTCGACCACGTTCCCACCTCCTCACGGGTCTATCAGGAGGAGATCTTCGGTCCGGTGCTGTCCGTCGTCCGCGTTTCGAGCTACGAGCAGGGCCTCGAGCTGATCAACTCGGGCCGGTTCGGCAACGGCACCGCGATCTTCACCAACGACGGCGGGGCCGCACGTCGCTTCCAGCACGAGGTGCAGGTGGGGATGATCGGCGTCAACGTGCCGATTCCGGTTCCGGTCGCGACGTTCTCGTTCGGGGGCTGGAAGCAGTCGCTGTTCGGCGACGCCCGAGCCTACGGCGCCGACGGCGTCCGGTTCTTCACCCGGACCAAGGCGGTCACCTCGCGGTGGCTCGACCCCAGCCACGCCGGCATCAACCTCGGCTTCCCCGAGCACGCGTGAGGAGGTCCGGCAAGGGGGAGCCGATGTCGACGCAACGCATGACGGTCGGCCAGGCGCTGGTCGCCTTCCTGGCGCATCAGTGGACGGTCGACGGCGATCGCCGGGAGCGGACGATCCCGGCCGTGCTCGGCATCTTCGGGCACGGCAACGTCGCCGGGCTCGGCCAGGCGCTGCGGCAGGCGAACATGCTCGATCCGAAGCTGCTGCCGTACCACCAGGCGCGCAACGAGCAGGCGATGGTGCACCAGGCGGTCGGCTACGCACGCATCCACCGCCGCCGGGCGACGTTCGCCTGCACGTCCTCGGTCGGCCCCGGTGCGGCGAACATGCTGACCGGCGCCGCGCTCGCGACCGCGAACCGGCTGCCGGCGCTGCTCCTGCCGAGCGACACGTTCGCGACCCGCGTCGCCGATCCGGTGCTGCAGCAGATCGAGCTGCCGCACGACATCGGCGTCACCGTCAACGACGCGTTCCGGCCGCTGTCCCGGTTCTTCGATCGGGTGCAACGTCCGGAGCAGCTGTTCTCGATCGCCCTGGCGGCGTTTCGGGTCCTGACCGACCCCGCCGAGACGGGAGCGGTGACGATCGCGCTGCCCGAGGACGTGCAGGCGGAGGCGATCGACGTGCCGTTCGAGTTCCTCGCGGACCGCGAGTGGCACCTGCGGCGGCCGCTGCCGGAGCCTGGCGCGCTGCAGCGGGCGGCGGCCGCGATTGGGTCGGCGAAGACACCGTTCATGGTCGCCGGCGGCGGCGTGCTCTATGCCGGCGCGGAGGCCGGCTTGCGTGAGCTTGCCGAGGCCACCGGCATTCCCGTCGGCACGACCCAGGCGGGCGGCGGCGCCCTGCCCTGGGATCACCCGCAGTACCTGGGCGGCGTCGGCGCGACCGGCACCGCCGCCGCCAACCGGATCGCCGCCGAGGCCGACGTCGTGATCGGCATCGGGACCCGGTACGAGGACTTCACGACGGCCAGCCGTTCGGCCTTCCGGCACCCCGCGGTGCGGTTCGTCAACGTCAACGTCGCGCCGTTCGACGCCTACAAGCTCGGCTCGCAGCTGCCGTTGATCGCGGACGCGCGCGAGGCGATCCGGGGGCTGCTCGGTGAGCTGGGGGAGTTCCACGTCTCGGTGGCCTACGCGGGGCGCATCCGTGACGAGAAGGCGGCCTGGGATGCGGTCGTCGACGCCTCGTTCGTGCCGTCAGGCCGAGACCTGCCCGGCCAGGCCGAGATCATCGGTGCGGTGCAGTCGGCGGCGGCGCCGGCCGATGTCCTCGTCCAGGCGGCGGGCTCGCTGCCGGGCGACCTCCACAAGCTGTGGCGCGTCCGCGATCCTCTCGGCTACCACGTCGAGTACGCGTTCTCCTGCATGGGCTACGAGATCGCCGGCGGGCTCGGCGTCAAGCGGGGTCTGGAGGCGCTCGGCGACGATCGCGACGTGATCGTGCTGGTCGGCGACGGCTCCTATCTGATGCTCTCGTCGGAGCTCGCGACGGCGGTCGCCGAGCGCATCAAGGTGATCGTCGTGCTCGTCGAGAACCATGGCTACCAATCGATCGGCAACCTCTCCGAGAGCGTCGGCTCGGAGCGGTTCGGGACCCGGTTCCGGTTCCTCGACCCGGAGCGCGAGAGCTTCGACGGTGGTTCGGTGCTACCGGTCGATCTCGCCGCCAACGCGCGGAGCTACGGGATCGACGTCGTCGAGGTGCCCCCGGGGCCGTCTGCGATCGCCGATCTGCGAGCGGCGATCTCGGACGCGAAGGCGTCGCCGGCGGCGACCGTGATCCACGTCAGCACCGACCCGCTGATCGCGGCGCCGGACGGCGAGGGCTGGTGGGACGTGCCCGTCGCCGAGGTCTCGGAGCTGGACAGCACCCGGCGCGCCCGGGCCACCTACGTCGAGCAGCGGCGGCGGCAGCGGCCGCTGCTCGGTTGACCGCGGCGGACGGCCGCACGACCGACCAGGAGGTAGAGGACGCGAAGCATGACCGAGCGAACCGTCGAACGACTGCGCATCGGCACGGCGCCCGATTCCTGGGGGGTCTGGTTCGCCGACGATCCCCGCCAGGTGCCCTGGCCGCGCTTTTTGGACGAGGCCTCGGCTGCCGGGTACACCTGGATCGAGCTCGGGCCCCACGGCTACCTGCCGACGGATCCCGGCCGGCTCCAGAACGAGCTCGGCGAGCGCGGCCTTCGCCTCGCGTCGGGCGTCGTCTTCACCGGCTTCCACAAGCAAGGCGACCAGTGGCAGCGCGCCTGGGATCAGGCGGTCACCGTCGCCCGCCTGGCGCGGGAGCTCGGCGCCGAGCATCTGGTCGTCATTCCCGACCTGTGGCGCAGCGACGCGAGCGGGGAGACGATCGAGCCGCGGACGCTCGACGATCGCCAGTGGGAGCGGCTGACGGCCGGGCACGACCAGTTCGGCAAGGCGATCCTCGAGCAGTTCGGGATGCGCCAACAGTTCCATCCGCACGTCGACAGCCACGTCGGGACGCGCCGCGAGGTGGAGCGCTTCCTGCACGGGACGGACCCCGCCTACACGAACCTGTGTCTGGACACCGGGCACTTCGCGTACTACGGCGGCGACAGCCTGCGCCTCGTTCGCGAGCACCCGGAGCGGATCCGGTACCTGCACGTGAAGCAGATCGACCCCGAGCTTCGGTTCGAGTTCCTGAAGAACGACGCCCCGTTCGGCGACGCGGTCGCGCAGGAGGTGATGGTCGAACCGCCCCGGGGGGAGCCCGAGCTGGGGCCGATCGTCGAGGCGGCGGCGGCGATCGACCCCGAGATGTTCGTGATCGTCGAACAGGACATGTACGGCTGCGAGCTCGACCGGCCGTTCGCGATCGCCGAGCGCACGCGAACCTACCTGCTCGACGTGCTGCGCGCCACGGTGCAGGGCTGAGAGTGGGTGGCGACCGATGACCGCGAGCCCGACGCTGCGGGTCGGCGTCGTCGGGGCCGGCGCGATGGGCGCCGACCACGTCACCCGGATCAGCGAGCGCATCAGCGGCGCCGACGTGACGGCGATCGTCGAGCCCGACGCCGGCCGGCTGCGGTCCGCGATCCTGGCCGCTCCTCGTGCCCGTCCCTTCGCGCGCCTGGAATCCGCGATCGAGGCGGGGGCGATCGACGCCGTCCTCGTCGCGACGCCGGGGCGGCTCCACGAGGCGGCGCTGCTCGCCGGGCTCGAGGCGAGACTGGCGATCTTTTGCGAGAAGCCGCTGGCGACCGACCCGGCCGCCGCCCGCCGCATCGTGGAGGCGGAGCGGCGCCTCGACCGCCCGCACATCCAGGTCGGCTTCATGCGGCGGTTCGACGTCGAGCACCAGGAGCTGCGCGCACTCGTCGCCTCGGGCGGCGCCGGGAGCCTCCTGCTGCTGCACTGCGTGCATCGCAACCGGAGCGTCCCCGACGGCTACACGCAGGACATGCTGATCACCGACTCGGTCGTGCACGAGCTCGACGCCGTGCCCTGGCTCGCCGGCTCGCCGATCCGCGCGCTCGAGGTCCGGCACCCCCGCCGGAACTCGCGTGCGCCAGAACGCCTCTCGGAGCCGATCCTCGTCCTGCTCGAGCTGCAGAACGGCGTCCTCGCGGACGTGGAGATGAACGTGAGCGCCGAGTTGGGGTACCAGGTCGCGACCGAGGCGGTGCTGGAGCGCGGGGTCGCTCGCATCGGGCAGCCGTCCGGCCTCCAGCGCTGGCAGGAGGGACGGGTCGCGATCGCCGAGCCTCAGAGCTTCACGACGCGCTTTCGGGACGCCTACGACCGCCAGGTGCAGAGCTGGGTTGAGGCGGCGCATCGGGGCACGGTCGCCGGGCCGAACGCGTGGGATGGCTTGATGGTCGCGCTCGCGTGTGAGGCGGGGCTGCAGGCGCTGTACGGCGGCGGCCGCATCGAGATCCCGATGCCCGAGCGACCCGCCTTCTATGCCGTGGGCGGCGCGCCGGGAAGCTGAGGGATGCGAGGGCCCGCTCGTACTGGAAACCGCTTTCCTCAACGTGCTATCGTCTGCGTCGTGAGGCAGCATCCGAGGCCCGGTCGCACGGGCGCCGAGCGATGACGACCGTACGTCTGCCGCGGGCCGATCGCTCGCTGCTGCGCTATGACGTGCGCTCGCAGCACCGCTTTCCGGAGCGTGCCGCGCCGGCCCGGAGCCGGCGGGCGCTCGCCGCGGCGCACGTCGTCGTCGATCCCCTGGCCGATGTCGCCCCCGACGCTCGGCCCGTCATCGACTGGGAGGCAACGCTGCGGTTCCGGCACCACCTCTGGGGGCTCGGGCTCGGGGTCGCCGAGGCGATGGACACCGCACAGCGCGGCATGGGGCTCGACTGGGAGACGAGCCGGGAGCTGATCCGGCGCACCGGCGCCGAGGCGCGCCGGACGGGCGGGGACCTCGTCTGCGGCGCTCAGACCGACCATCTGTCGCCCGGCTCGGCGCGGGGACTCGACGAGATCGTCGATGCCTACCAGGGACAGTGCGCGGCGGTCGAGGAGGCAGGGGGACAGGTCGTGCTGATGGCGAGCCGCGAGCTGTGTCGCATCGCCCGCTCCGCGGACGACTACCTCGACGTCTACCATCGCGTGCTCGGCGGGCTGCGGCGCCCGGCGCTCGTCCACTGGCTCGGCGAGATGTTCGACCCCGCCCTCGCCGGCTACTGGGGGGCGGAGGACCTCGACGTCGCGACCGAGACCTTGGCCCGGCTGCTGGAGGCGGAGGCGCCGCGCGTCGACGGGATCAAGATCTCGGTGCTCGAGCAGCGCCGGGAGGTGGAGCTGCGGCGGCGGCTGCCCGCCGGCATGCGCATGTACACCGGCGACGACTACCACTACCCGGCGATGATCGGCGGCGACGGGGAGCACCACAGCGACGCGCTGCTCGGCGCCTTCGATGTGATCGCGCCGGCGGCGGCGGCTTCGCTGGCGGCGCTCGACGCCGGGGACGGCGCGACCTTCCAGGCCGTGCTCGCGCCGACCCTTCCGCTCGCCCGGCACGTCTTCGGCACGCCGACCTACTACTACAAGACGGGCATCGTCTTCCTCGCCTACCTGAACGGGCACCAGTCCCACTTCAGGATGGTTCGCGGGCTCGAGTCGGGGCGATCGGTCGTGCATCTGGCGGAGGCGTTCCGGCTCGCCGACCAGGCCGACCTGCTCCGCGATCCGGAGCTGGCGACCGAGCGCCTCGGCCACGTCCTCGCGCTCGCCGGCATCGACTGAGGCGGCGCCGCTCGCGATATCGACGGTCGTCATCGTGCAGCCGACCGCCGGGGGCTCGACCGCTCGGGCGGGGCTGCTCCGGCGGCTGATCGACTCCCGCTGCATGCGGGCGCGCCGGCGCGGCCTCAGCCGGAGCTGGGCGCCGCCTTCTCCTCCGCCTCGGGCTCGACCAGCGTTTCGCGCTCGACGAGCGCCGCCGCCGTCGGCTGCTTGCGCGGCGGACTGCCGCCGGCCCTGCGCGATGGAGGCTCCCCCTCCAGCAGCTCGGAGCGGCGCAGCTCGCGCCAGCCGGCGATCGCGAACGCCTGGATCAGACCCGCCAGGGGCGCTCCGAAGAGCGCGCCCCAGATGCCGAACAGGTCGGTGCCGGCGACGAGCGCGACGAGCGCGACGGCGGGATGGATGCCGACCGCCTTCCCCATGATGCGAGGCCCGACGAGGTCACCTTCCAGGAGGTGGATGACGACGAAGCCGACGAGCACGATCCCCGCCTTGATCACGCCCTGCGTGCCGAGCGTCAGCAGCACGCAGATCGCGCCCGAGATGAAGACGCCGATGACGGGGACGAACTCCATGAAGAACGCGATCACGCCGAGCAGGATCGCGTAGGGCACCCCGAGCACCGCCATGAACGCACCGACCAGCACGCCGACCAGCGTCGCCAGCGTCAGCGTGCCCCGCACGTAGCCGCCGACGATCTGGTTGACCAGCTTGATGAAGCCCGCGACACGCCGTCCGTAGCCGACCCCGCTGCCCGTGCGGCGCAGCAGGCTGGCGATGCGAGGTCCGTTGGCCGTCAGGTAGACGCTCAGCATCAGCGCGAGAACGGCGTCGATGATGCCGCTGAGCACGACCTGGATCGTCGACACGGCGCTCGTCGCGACCTCGCTGCCGGCCGCCTGCGCCTGCTGGATGATCGTGTTGCGCGCTTGGGCGAGCTGCGCCGGCCCGACGCCGATCGGGCGCAGCAGCGCCAGCACGCGCGGCTCCAGCAGCTGCGCCTGGTTGATGTAGCTGGGCAGCGAGTGGACAAGGATCGCGATCTGCGTGCTCGCTGTGTAGCCGACGAAGCCGAGCAGGCCGAACAGCGCCGCGAATCCGATCACGTAGGCGCACACGATGGCCAGCACTCGCGGCATCCAGCGGTTGAAGAGGTTGACGAGCGGCGTGACCGCGTAGGCGACGACGCCGGCCAGGGCGAGCAGCAGCACGACGCGGACGACGTGGCTCAGCGCCCAGCCGGCGACGACGATGACCGCGATCCAGGTCAGGATCACGAAGGGGATCAGGAGCGCGCGGATCAAGCCCCACTGCCGGTCGGTCAGCATGCCGCCCAGCGTACCGGACGGTCATCGAAGGGACCCAGGAGGGCCGCTCGCGCGCTACCGGCACCCATCGGGTCTCAGCCGAGGCGGGTTCCGTTCGCGACCGGGCGCTCGAGCGCGGTCATGACGACGCCCTGCTCGGTCGCGAAGCCGGTCAGCAGGAACTGGGAGCGGAACGGTCCGATCTGCTTCTCGCCGAGGTTCAGCACCCCGACGATCTGCCGGCCCAGGAGATCGCGCGGTTGGTAGAGATCGGTCAGCTGGGCGCTCGTCTTGAGCTCGCCGAAGGCGCCGAAATCGGCCCACACCCGGTAGGCGGGCTTCCGCGCCTCCGGGAACGGCTCCACCCGCGTCACCGTGCCGGCCGCGATCACGACCCGTTCGAACGTCGCCCAGTCGATCGTCGTCGTGCTGCTCATGCGGGACCCCGTGTGGCGATCAGTCGAGGACCGCCGCCCGCCGGCCCGGCCGGAACGGCACCTTCCCGGGGACGTGGGGGCGGTGGTCCCAGGCCGCGAGGGCGTGGGCCGCGACCGGGCTCGCGCGAAGCTCGTCGAC
>JBAPVZ010000849.1:0-2327 GCA_049283435.1 Candidatus Dormiibacterota bacterium | reverse complement strand
CGGCCCGAACATGATCCTGGACGACGGCGGCGACGCCACGCTCCTGGTGCACAAGGGCGCGGAGTTCGAGAAGGTGGAGACGATCCCCGAGTTCGACGAGAAGAACGACCCCGAAGAGTGGGGCGTGATCCTCGACCTGCTCCGCGCCGAGTCGAAGAAGCATCCCGGCCGCTGGACGAAGGTCGCCGCCGACATCAAGGGCGTGACCGAGGAGACGACGACCGGCGTGCACCGCCTCTACCAGTTCGCCGAGCAGGGCAAGCTGCTCTTCCCCGCGATCAACGTCAACGACTCGGTCACGAAGTCGAAGTTCGACAACAAGTACGGCTGCCGGCACTCGCTGATCGACGGCATCAACCGCGCGACCGACGTGCTGATCGGCGGCAAGGTCGCGGTCGTCTGCGGCTACGGCGACGTCGGCAAGGGCTGCGCGGAATCGCTGCGCGGCCAGGGTGCGCGGGTCATCGTCACCGAGATCGACCCCATCTGCGCGCTCCAGGCGGCGATGGACGGCTACCAGGTCGCGACGCTCGACGACGTCGTGGAGACGGCGGACATCTTCGTCACCGCGACCGGCAACTTCCACGTCATCACGGCCGATCACCTGGGGCGGATGAAGCACCAGGCGATCGTCGGCAACATCGGCCATTTCGACAACGAGATCGACATGGCCGGGCTGACGAAGATCGCGGGCGTGCAGCGCATGAACGTCAAGCCGCAGGTCGACGTGTGGCGCTTCAGCGACGGGCACACGATCATCGTGTTGTCGGAGGGCCGGCTGCTCAACCTCGGCAACGCGACCGGTCACCCGAGCTTCGTGATGTCGAACTCGTTCTCGAATCAGACGATTGCGCAGATCGAGCTGTTCACCAAGCCGGGCGAATACGAGAAGACGGTCTACCGGCTCTCGAAGCAGCTCGACGAGAAGGTCGCGCGGTTGCACCTGCACGCGCTCGGCGTGCACCTGACGGAGCTGACCGCGCAGCAGTCCACCTACATCGGCGTGCCCGTCGGGGGACCCTACAAGTCCGACCACTACCGCTACTGAGCACGGCTCACTGAGCGACCTTGCGCCGGGCGAGGGGACGTCCCTTGCCCGGCCGCCCCGCCGGTGCGACAATCCCGCCGATGGACGTCCAGAGCTGGGAGCGGACGCGCGCGCAGTCGCTCGACCTGCTCATGCGGGGGAGCGGGCCGGGCCTCGAGGACTGGAAGGCGCAGATCGCCGGGATCGGATTCGACGGCGAGGCGTCGCTGCGGCGCTGGCTCCAGGGTGAGGGCGTGCTCGGCCATGCACAGGCGCTGCTCGTCTGGGAGACGTACGGCTATCCCGACTTCCTGACGGCGAGCTCCGACGAGCTCGTCGAGGCGCAGTACCGCGACCGCCTGGGGCTGCGCCCGATCCTGGATGCCGTGCTCGGCCTCCTGCCCGAGCTCGAGGAGACGGCCGTGCAGGCGCGCAAGGGATTCGTGACCCTGGTCGCGCGGCGGACCTACGCCGTCGTGCGCCCGACGACGAGGACGCGTGTTGACCTCGGACTGCGCCTGCCCGGCACCGCACCCGCGGAGCGGCTCCTAGCGGCCGGCGGAGGCCTCGGCTCCTCGACTGTGCGGATCGCGCTCGCGGCCCCGGCCGACGTCGACGCCGAGGTGGCGGATTGGCTGCGGAAGGCGAACGCGGCGAACCGTTGACCGCGACCAGCGACGCCGCACATCACGCTCCAGTACGCTCGTGCTGATGCGCGTCACGACCCTCATCCTCCAGAACCTGATCCGCCTCCTATGGGTGGTGAACATCCTGCTCGGGATCGCGTTCTGGCTCGGGCACCTGGTGAGTTTCGAGCCGCTGCATCAGACGTTCGGCTTCCTGATCGCAATCTTCCTGATCGTGCTGTCGATTCTGGCCATCGTCCGAGCGGGGGCCTTCGGCCTCGGCGGCGCCGGCATCGTCGTCGCGATCCTGCTGCCGATTGTCGGCATGGGCCAGCTCGACTGGCTGCCCGGCAGCGGCCATTTCGTCATCCAGATCCTTCACCTGCTCGTCGGGATTGCGGCGATCGCGGTCGCCGAGGCGATTGGTGGTCAGATCCGTCGCTCGATGCGCGGCGCCGCGGGCGCCGGCGCGTAGCGCGTCAGTCGCGCCGGCAGCGGACGACGAGTGAGGTGCCGGCCAGCAGGAGCGCCGCGAGCACCAGATAGATCCCTGACTCGATCAGCTGGAAGGGCCAGAACCGCATCGCCGGCTGGTAGCTGACGACGAAGCAGGGGAGGCGATTCGGATCGGTCACGGTGCCTGGCCGCCGCGACCATCGTCTCCGAAACGACAA
>JBAPVZ010000848.1:0-5164 GCA_049283435.1 Candidatus Dormiibacterota bacterium | reverse complement strand
GCGTGAACTTGAGCTCCCCCTGGACGTTCTCCGCCGCCGCCTGCTTCTCCTGGGCGGGGGTGATGACACCCATCGACACCAGCCCGCTCAGTACGTAGAGCGCCCGCTCGTGCGCGCCCGCGTAGTTGACCGCCGGATCGAAGAGGGCCGGGCCGTTGACGATGGCGGCCAGCAATGCCGCCTCGGCGACCGTGAGCTGGTTCGCCTGGACGCCGAAGAAGACCTGCGCCGCGGCGCCGATGCCATAGGCGTTGTGGCCGAAGGGAACGCGATTCATGTACATGTCGAGGATCTGGTCCTTCGAGTACTTGCGCTCCATCGCGGTCGCGAGGACCGCCTCCTGCATCTTGCGGAGGGGCGTGCGGTCTGCCTTGTTGAGGACCGAGATCGTGACCACCTGCTGGGTGATCGTGCTGCCGCCCTCCTGATAGCCACCATGGACGACGTCGTGGGCGGCCGACCGAAGAATGGCCCCGTAGTCGAGCGGACCGTGCTGATAGAAGTTGCGGTCCTCGGCGGCGAGCATCGCCTCCGGCGGGAGCTTTCCCATCTGCGCCAGCGTCAGAGGAACGTACTGCGTGTCGCCGTTGTCGATCGTGCCGATCAGCTTGCCGTTGCGGTCGAGGACCTGGATCGGCTGCGCGAAGGCGGGCTTCTGACCCGGGTCCGGCAGGTCGCGAACCGTCCACAGCGTGTAGCCGAGCAGGCACCCGACGACGACGATGCTGGCGAGGAGGATCGAGCCGACGGCCCGGCGCCAGAGCCGCCAGCGGCCGCGGGGCCTCGAGCGGGGGCTTCCGTTGCGACCGTTGCGGCCTCCGTTCCCGGTACCGCCGTTCCGCTGGCTCGCGCGACGCCGGACGTTGCGTGCCGAGGGGTCGTTGAAATTCGACTCGCGCAGCGGGCGTGGCCGAGACGAGTTGCCGGGGCCGCCGGCGCCGGCAAAGACCATACCGCTCACTGGGCGCCCCTCTGGTGGGATCGCAGATCGGTGTTCAAGAGCACCACATATACCTGAGACGAACACACGGTCGCTAGTTGGAACGGTCGCCACAGAGTACCGGTTACTCGACGTCGCCGGTCGCGGGGGAGCCTGCTAGACTTCTGGTCCGGCGCGGTCCCGTGGTGTAGCCTGGCCAAACACGCAGCCCTGTCAAGGCTGAGAACGCCGGTTCGAATCCGGTCGGGACCGCCACCCTTGCGCCTCGGCGCCCGCGAGTTTGGAGAGGTGGCCGAGTCCGGTTGAAGGCGACGGTCTCGAAAACCGTTATAGGGGCAACTCTATCGTGGGTTCGAATCCCACCCTCTCCGCCAAGGTTTTTTTGAGTTCGGGATTGGTTCGCCAGGCGCACCCACGCAACGCTCATCCGGCGGTCCCTCCGCCCTCCCCGTGCAACCTCCCGCAGCGTCGCGGCCGTCTCACGGTCATCTGCCGGTCCCGGGCCGCATGTTCAATACTGCCCTCCTCGTGACCACCTGCGTAACCCCGGGTCAGGACGAGGCGACCTCGCCGTTTCCGGGCCCTCCACCGCAAGGCTGCCACCGGACCGACACTACGGATGCGGCACTGCGGCCCGGATGCGGCGCCCGCCCCCCTCGTGTTATTTCGGGAACGAGATCCCGACCGGTATCTCCCCAATAGGGATCGTCAACTGTCTGACCGCGGTCTCCGCGTCCCCATCTCGCATCGCGCCGCTGTCGAGGCCGAGGTGCTTGTCGATCGCTGCACGACAATCGTCCGCCGATAGGCGAGCGACATCCAAATGGACGATGTCCGCCGAGTCGCCAAACGAGCGAGCCAGCTCGCCGAAGCGATGATCGACCGCTTGAAGGCGCTCCTCCGAGAAGTATCCGTCAGGAGCCCGCGCATACCGTCGGTGCAGCTCCGCCGCACCCATCGTTAGGACGACCAGGTGGACGTCGGGCTTCTGAAATCGCGAACTCCTATGGTGCGATGATGACAGTCCGCCGGGCCGGCCAGTCCACCAGCCCGGGTACCTGCGTCCGAGGGCATCCTGGACCGGTAACGCCTGCGCGTTGATTCGCCTTTCACCGGGTTCTCACTTGGTGGCACGAGCCAAGCGATCACCGCCGTGCCGTAACTCAGCCCCCATCAATTCTGAGCCTCAAGCGCCAACTCAAGAACCACCCCGGGGAGCCCCGGGAGGTCACGACGACGGTCACGAACGGCTCGCCGAGGGTGCCCCGACGTGACCCCGCCGATACCACCCCGCAACGGAGTCGCATTGCCGGTGACACCTTGCAGCACCCCGCGAGTGGCGCCGGACACCCACCCACATCTCGGGACCGTGAGGCCCCGAATGCTGCCGTGTTGCTGCCAATCGAACGGCTGGCGACAGCCCGCGGAGCCGATTGAAGGTAATTGCCTCCCCGCCATCCAGGTCGCCGAGACCCCTTCCGAACTGCCAGAGCCCGATCGGTCCAGGTCTCGAAACGCCTCACCAGCACACCTAGGGCATCACTCCCCACGAGCGGCGCCAATACCTGCGGCGCGCTCGACTCAGAGCATGAGTGACGGTGCCCGACCAGCGTAGTCAGAGCCGACGCAGACCACGTCGCCGCCGAAGTCGCCGCCCTGCCAGATCACGGTGAAGCCGCCCCGTCCCAGCTCCTCGCGCAGGGCGGCAGGTTTCAGATGGCGACGGTGGGGACGGTACCAGACGCCGTCCCGGCATACGTCACTATCCCTGGTAGCCCGGCGATCGGCCGGTGCCGGGGTCATCAGTTCGCAGATGCCGGAGACGGGGTCATAGCGCTCCTCGGGGCCATAGGTCCGACCGTCGTACATCGCGGTCGAGATCAGGTAGAAGCCTGATGGCCGGAGCCGGTCCCGTATCGCAGTGAGGAGGTCTGCGCGGTCCCTGTCGGTGACGATCGACTGGAGGCAGAAGCTGTCGGCGATCAGGTCGTACCGGCGGCCGGGCGACTCTTGAGCGAGCGCGCACACATCCTGCACCTCGAACTCGATCCTTAGTCCACGCTCGGTCGCGAATCGGCGGGCGAGCGCGATGGCAGTCGGGCTGAGGTCGATGGCGCGGACGCGATATCCACGCTCGGCCAGGAAGCAGGCAACCTGGCCGGTGCCGCAACCGTATTCGAGCACATCGGCCTTATCCGGGGACGGCAGAGCGAGCTGAGGGAGGACGGACTCTAGGAAGGGCCGGTTGGCTAATTCCTCGAAACTTTCCGCCCCGTGGAGTTGGTTCCAGGTGGTTAACCCCTCGCGCTCGATCCGCTGGTAGGAGCGTTCGTGCTCGTCGTAGGAGTACTTCACCGTGCTACGGGCCAGCTTACGGGGTCACAGCAGGGGTCCCGGATTCCTCACCTCGCCTCATCCGGGAGCAGTTCGAAACAACACATCGAGCGGCCGCCGCAAACTGTCGAGTTAGCATCCAGTTCAAGTCGAGGGGTTCGCCTCATGGGCGGGCTCCACTCGGTGGGCGGCCCATTCGCGCACCCCGTGTTCCACCCGGATCCTTCAGGCGTGGAAGCCTGGCAGCAGCCGAAGCTCGGCCCACTGCCCAGGATCGTGGCCGTGCACGGGAAGCGTGACGCCTTCTCGCCGGGCGAGATCCACTAACTTGCGCGTACTTTGGCGCACCCCCCGCTTCGTCCATATCGGAGGGCTGCTTTGGGCGCGTGTCGGGGTTGACGAGTAGGGAGTGGGGGATGGCATCGATCGCCAGCAGCACGTGGCCCGTCTCTGGCAGCCGGACCAGCACGGCCTGGTGTCCGGGGACATGACCGCCGCATTCGATCAGCTCGATGCCCGGCAGCAACTCCGTGTCGCCGTCCACAAGCCGACGGCGTTGGCCGGGTGCGTCCCAGTGCATGGCGGTCTCCTGGAAGCGGGGCAGGCTCCGCGCTGCCAGGTGGTGGGCACGCTGCACCACCAGCTCGGCGGCGGGAAAGTCCTCGTGGTTGCCGACATGATCAACGTCGTAGTGCGTGCAGATGAGGTAGCGGATGTCCTCCGGCGCTACACCAATCCGGGCCAGCTGATTGAGGACATGGACCTCCTCGTCCATCTCGAACACCGTTTCCCACGACTCGTTATGGGCCCCGATGAGCGCCTTCGGTACCCCTGTGTCCACGAGGGCGTTGATGCCGTCGTCGGTTTGGACCAAGTAAGCGGGCACGGGATGCCGACCGGGCCGGATTGTCGCCAGGCACATCAGGTACAGCTTCATGAAGGGGAACCAATCCTCGTAGCCTCAGTCCGTGTCTGTCTAGCTCGGCCAGCGCGCTGTTTCGTTCCGATTCCAGGGTTGAGCAGGCTGAGGGTGCGCTCGACGAGAATCGCTTGTGGACGCCGTCCACAATGGGGTAAGGTGTGGCAATGACACCCGAGATCGAATCCATTCCCGAAGAGACCGTCAGCGCGACGAGGAGGATCAACGCGTCGCCAGAGGCGCTGTTCGCCGTCCTGGCAGATCCCTCCAGCCACGCCGCCATCGACGGCACCGGCTGGGTTCGCGAGGCCCCCGACGCGCAGCGCCTGAACGTGTCGGGTCAGGTGTTCCGCATGGCCATGTACCACGACAACCATCCGGACAAGCACTACGAGATGTCGAACCAGGTGCAGGTGTTCGATCCTCCCCGTGCCATTGCATGGAAGCCGGGCTACGTGTCATCACCAACGGGCGAGTTGGCCTTCGGCGGCTGGATCTGGCGTTACGATCTGATCCCGATCAGCTCGGGTAGCACCGACGTCACCCTGTCCTACGACTGGTCGGCGGTAGCGCCGGTCCTCCGGGAGCATATCCAGTTTCCACCGTTTCCGCCCGACCATCTCCAAAACTCCCTCGATCACCTGGCCGCACTCGTCGGCGATCGCGGTCGAGGAGAGATACGACAACCCTCGTGACCGCCTCGCGCGACGAGCTTCGCAAGATTGGCGCGCCGACAGTTCGCGTCCTGTACAGCGCGGGGTACGCAACCTTGCGCGATGCCGTAGCCATGGTGGGGACCATCGAGCAAGGGCGCGAGGACGAAGCAGGGTCGGCTGCGCACACCGATACTCGCCGTTGCGAGGGTTCAAAGTTGCAACCGCCGTGTAACGCACGAAAGTTGACACATCCCTCGATCGACGATCGATGCATCATCGTGCGCCTTCTCCGAAGTCGCTCGCGCCGGCCAGCGC
>JBAPVZ010000847.1:0-7837 GCA_049283435.1 Candidatus Dormiibacterota bacterium | reverse complement strand
CCGAATCCCGACATCGCGACCGATCGGATGAAGTGCCGCTGACCGACCAGGAAGACGATCAGGACGGGGATGATCGCGATCGCGGAGCCCGCCATCATCAGGTTCCACTGCGTCCCGTACTGCCCCTGGAACGTGGCCAGGCCGAGCGAGAGGGTCGTCATGTCCTGGGAGTCGGTCACGATCAGCGGCCAGAGGAGCTGCGTCCACTCGCCGAGGAAGACGAAGATCGCGAGCGTCGCCAGGGCCGGCTTGGAGAGTGGCAGCACGATGCTCCAGAAGATCCGCAGCCGGCTCGCGCCGTCGATCGTCGCCGCGTCGTCGAGCTCGGTCGGCAGTCCGAGGAAGGCCTGGCGGAGCAGGAACACGCCGAACGCGGTGAATGCGCGCGGGATGATGAGCGCCGCGAACGAGTTGTACCAGCCGAGGTCCTTGACGATCACGAAGTCGGGAATCGCGATGATCTCGAATGGGATCATCAACGTGGCCAGGTAGAGCGTGAACAGAACGTTGCGGCCCGGCATCCGCAGCTTGGCGAACGCGTACGCGGCGGTCGACGAGGTGATCAGCTGCAGGATCGTGACGCCGCCCGAGTAGACGACGCTGTTCAGGAAAAAGCGCGCGAACGGAAGCTGCGTCACCGCCTGCACGTAGTTCGACCACGTGAACGGGCGCGGAATCCACTGCGGCGGGAACGTGAACACCTGGCTCTCCGGCTTCAGAGAGGTCGACAGCATCCAGAGGAACGGGATCACGAAGACGACCGCCCCCAGCAGCAGCAGCAGGTAGCTGAGGGCCGAGCGCAGAATCCCCGGTCGCCGTCCGCGGGGCGCGCGCAGCTCGGTGTCCGAGACCGGCGTCAGGGAACGGGAGCCGAGCCGGCTAGCCATAGTGCACCCAGCGCCGCTGCAGCACGAGCTGGACGAGCGTCACGACGAGGATGATCGCGAACAGGATCCAGGCGAGCGCCGACGCGGTGCCCATGTTGTAGTACTTGAACCCGGTCTCGTAGATGTCGAACACGATCGTCGTCGTCGCGTTCGCCGGGCCGCCGTTCGTCATCACGAACGACTCCTCGAAGACCTGGAACGCGAAGATCAGGGAGATGATGAGCACGAAGAAGGTCGTCGGTGAGACGAGCGGAACGGTCACGTACCGGAACTTCCCGAACCTGCCGGCCCCGTCGAGCGACGCCGCCTCGTAGAGCTCGCTCGGGATGTTCTGCAGCCCCGCCAGATAGATGATCGTCGTGAATCCGACGTTCTTCCAGACGCTGAAGATCATGATCGCCGGCAGCGCCCAGGTCGTCGACTGCAGCCAGTTCGGCGGCCGCTGCACGCCGAGGTGCAGCAGGAGGAAGTTGAGCAGTCCGAAGGTGCCGTCGAGGATCCACGCCCACACGAGCGCGGTGGCGACGACCGGTGCCACGACGGGCATGAAGTAGGCGGTCCGGAAGAGCCCGATGCCACGCACGCCCTGGTTGAGCAGGACCGCGAGCAGCAGCGAGAAGACGACCCGGGCGGGCACCGTGACGAGCGTGAACAGCAGCGTGTTGCGGACGACGTCCTTGAAGATGGGGTCGGTCCGAATCAGGTTCTGGTAGTTCTGCACACCGACCCAGCTCGGTGTGTTGACGAGGTCCCAGTTGGTGAAGCTGATGCCGAGCGCCGCGACGACCGGGACCAGCACGAAGAGGAAGAAGCCGATGAAGCTGGGCCAGAGGAACGCGTAGCCCTCGAGATCGCGAAGGCGCAGGCGCCGCCGGCGCCGCCTGCTCGCTGTCAGCGCTGCGCTCGCGTCCACCGGCTCAGCTCTTCTTCGGGTAGCCGTGCTGCTTCAGGAACGTGTTCACCTGCTGGACGAGCGGGGGGACGACCTGGTCGACCGACTGCCCGCCGGTCCACACCTTCTCGAGGGACGGCTCGATGACCTCCTGGGACAGCTGCGACCACTCCGGGAACAGCGCGGTCTCGATCGTCTTCGCGTACTGACCCATGAACCCGAGCGCGGACTTGCCCGGCGGCGGCGGTTTGACGAAGGACGCCGACTCGGCGACCTGCTTGATGGCGGGGAACAGCTCGCTGCTGGACGCGAAGATCGGCTGGCCGCCCTTCGGCGACTGCAGCCAGCTGATGAAGGTCCAGGCGGCGTCCTTGTTCTTCGACTTCGCACTCATGCCCCAGCCCGCGCCGCCGGCGCTCGTCGCCCAGGTGCCGTCGGTGGGGCGCGGGACCGGCGCGAGCGCGTAGTCGAAGCCCGACTGCTGGTTGAGCGTCGGGATCCGGGACGCGTTCTGGATGATCATCGAGCAGAGGCCGGGCTGGAACGAGCTGAGGTCGCTGCTCGTCGTCGCGTCGATCGCCTGCATGAGGTCGTTGTTGATCAGGCCGGCCTGGAACTTCAGCGCCTCCAGCGCCTTCGGCTCGTCCAGCGTGCACTTGGTCGGGTTGATCGCGTCGTCGAGCCACCAACCGCCGAGCTCGCCCATCCAGATCCAGTACTTGCCGTACTCCATCGCGAGGCCGTACCGGTTGACGTGGCTGCCGCTCTTCTTCGTCAGCTTCTGAAGGGCCGACTGGAACGTGTTCCAGGTCCAGGACTTGTCGGGTGCGGAGAGGCCGGCCGACTTCAGGTCGTCGACCTTGTAGTAGAGGACGTTGACGTCGCCGTCCCGCTCCAGCGCGTAGAGCTTGCCGTTGTACTTCATGTCGTCCAGGAAGTGCGGGTAGTAGACGCTCAGGTCCATGCCGCTCTTCTTGACCCACGGATCGAGCTGCTCGATCGCGCCCTCGGCGGCGTACTTGGTGACCGAGTTGAGGAACATCACGTCCGGCGTCTGGCCGCCGGCGATCATGCTGTCCAGCTTCTGCTGGTAGCTCGAGTAATTGGTCGTGATCGGGTTCAGCGTGATGCCGGAGTGAGCCTTCTCGAAGGCCGTCTTCACCTGCTGGAAGATCTGGGCCTCGGCCGGCGTCGCCCAGTAGGACCAGTTGAGACTGCCGCTGCCGCCGCTCGAGCTGGCCGGGCCGCCCCCGCCGCCCCCACAGGCCTCCAGCAGCACGACCGGGGCGGCGACCGACACCGCGCCGAGCTTGGCCGCCGTGCCGAGGAACGCTCGCCGATCGACGCTTCCCGCCATCTAGTCCACCTCCGCATGTTGCCGCGTCTGGCCGTCGCCGCGCCCCGCGGCCGCCAGCATCCGCTCCCAGTCTTCCCGCTCCCGCGCATCGAGATTCTCGACGAACCGCCGCAGATCGTGCCACGTCGGGGCACTCAGGCTGCTCCCGGTGCGGGTCACCGAGACCGACGCCGCCAGGCAGCCGAGTGCTGCCGCGTCCGCGAGCGAGAGCCCGCGCAGCAGACCCACCGTGAAGCCGCCGTCCAGGATGTCACCGGCGCCGGTCGAGTCGACGTTCGCCGCCGGCGGGGCCGCGACCGCGACCCGCTCCTCGCCGCGCTGGGCGAGGACGCCGTGCTCGCCCCGCTTGACGAGGACGGTACCGGCCCGCCGGCGCAGTTGTTCCAGCGCGGTTCCCACGTCCTCGGCGCCGGTCAGCACGAGCGCCTCCTGCTCGTTGGGCAGGAACGCCGCCACGTCGCTTAGTGACTCGATGCAGCTCGCCCGGCAAAAGGGGTCCTGCGCGCCGCCCAGGTCACCGATGATCGGGATGCCCCGCCGGGCCAGCATCCGGAGCCGCGGATCGAGGCCGCAGCCGACGTCGACGCAGATCGCGGCGACGTCGGACCAGTAGCCGGCGGCCGCATCGGGCGCGATCGGCGTGCCGGCGTGCTGGTAGCTGACGAGCGCACGATCGCCGCCCCAGGGCATGCTGAGGGTGACGTCGGTGCGCTGGCCCGCCCGGGGCGGCGGCACGATCACGCCCTCGTTGCGCAGCAGCTCGCACAGCTGCTCGCCGACGCCGTCGTCGCCGATCGCCGAGAGGAGCTCGACCGGCTGCTCCAGCCGGGCCAGCGCGACGGCGACGTTCGCCATGCCGCCCGGGTTGGCGATGATCGCCTCGCCCGACGCGAGCCGCCCCCGCTCGGGCAGGCCGTCCAGCCCGATCATCACCAGGTCGAGCGGCGCCGAGCCGATGCAGACGACGCGGCCTCCCATCAGGCCACGTCCCCGCGCGCCGCGTGGAGCGCCGCCCAGCGCAGCCGGCCGAGGAGATCGAGGCCCTGCAGGTCGGCCCAGACATAGGCAGCGACGAAGAGGCTGTGCGCGAGGCGCAGCGGGTGCCGGGGGCGCGGGGCGCCGTCGAGCCGGACCGTCGCGCCCGACGTCACCGCGGCCACGCCGTCCTGGCCGAGGTCGACGACGACGGTCGGCCAGTGGGGCGCGAGCCGCAGGAGCGCTTTCGTCAGATCGTCGTCGCCGGCGAGCCGGCAGGCCGCGTCCTCGGTCCCGAGCAGTGCGGTCGCCTCCAGGTCCGCGATCGCCGCCAGCTCCTCGGTGCCGTCGACGAGCGCGTAGCGAGGCTTGCCGCGCGGCGCATCGCGCAGCCAGGGAGGCGTGCCGGCGATCGCGCGCGGCTGTGCGTCCTGCCACGGGACCGCCGACGACTGCGTCGTCATCTGCACGGCCGGTCCGCAGTCGACGCCGAAATCCACGAGCAGGCCCGAGCGCTCGACGCTCGGGCCCAGCCAGCGGACGTGCTCGGTCTGCAGCAGGTGCCGGAGGTACTGGCCGGGAAAGTCCTCGCCGAGCGGTGTCCCGAGCGCGGTACGAAGGCCGAGGCGCTCGGCCGCGATCGCGGTCAGCGCTGCCGAGCGGGGCCGGACGACGAGCCCGGTGGAGAACAGCTCCTCGCCGGCGACCGGCATGCGCGGCAGATCCCCGAAGCAGAGCTCGACCTGGCTCGGGCCGACGACCGCGAGATCGAGCGCCGGGGGCGGCGGAGCGCTAGTCACGAGGGACCATCTTGCCTGCGTGGAGGGTGAGATCGCGAAGCTCGCGCGCGGTGTCCAAGCCGCCGAAGAGCGGGTGCAGCGCGAACGCTTCCAGCAGCGCTCCGGGCGAGCGGTCGCGGGCCGCCTGCAGAACGAGCCGGTCGATCGCCTTCAGCAGCTCGACTCGAGCTCGGGCATGGGCTGGCAGCGGCGGCTGCAGCAGGGGTCGGGCGCCGAGCCGGTCGACGAGGCACGGCACCTCGACGACCGCGTCGTCGTGCAGGAAGGGCAGCGCGCCGCGGTTCGGCACGTTCAGCACGGCGACCGCCGGGGCCGCACCGTGCAGTGCCTCCGCGACGTCGAGTGCGACGTCCGCGTAGCCGCCCTCATCGCTGGCCGCCGGCTGGTGGACATGCTCGCCCGCCTCCTGCAGGTAGGTTCGTTCCCGCTGATCGCGCGCTGCCCGCCAGGCGGCGAGCGCCGCCCGCGGCGAGTCCTCGGAACCGGCGTAGAAGGCCGACTGCGCCCGGAGCAGGCTCGCGCCGCGCGTGCCGGAGCGCCCCATCTCCGCGATCGCGGCCGCGGTGCGCTCGTAGTAGAAGAGGTACTCGTTCGGGATCACGCCGAGCGTCCGCAGCCATTCCATGCCGAAGAGCTGTGCCTCCTCGATCGTCGCCAGCCGCTCTTCGTCCTGGAGCAGAGCGGGGAGGAGGTCCTGACCGGCCTCGTCGCGCGCGGCGAGCAGCCAGCCGAGATGGTTCAAACCGGCATAGTCGAACCGGAGCCGGCGGGGCGCCCGGCCGAGCGCTTTCGCGACCCTCGCCATCAGTGCCGAGGGGGAGTCGCAGATGCCGAGCACGCGGTCGCCGAGGATCGGCGTCAGCGCCTCGGTCACGACGCCGGCCGGATTCGTGAAGTTCAGCAGGTGCGCCCGGGGAGCGCGCTCGGCAACGACGTGCGCGATCGTGCACATGGCCGGGATCGAGCGCAGTGCGAACAGGATGCCGGCCGCGCCGACGGTCTCCTGCCCGAGCAGGCCGAGCCGCAGCGCGGCGCCTTCGTCGGCGGCTCGACCCTCCAGGCCGCCGACCCGGATCGCGCAGAGGACGAGATCGGCGTCCTCCACCGCATCTGCGAGCACGGTCGTCGTCCGCACGGGTATCGGGTCGCCGCCCGCCCGTTCTCGCGTCCGGTCTTGGGCACGTTCTTGGGCCTGCCCGGCGAGGACCGGCGCGATGCGGTCGAGCCGTCGCTGCTCGACGTCGAACAGGCACAGCTCGTCGACCGGCAGGTTCGCCTGGCGCGACAGCAGCCCCGCGTGGACCATCGGCGTGCGGAAGCCGCCGCCGCCGAGGAGCGCGACCTTCAGCCGCCTTGGCGGACGGTTGGCGGGCGCGCCGGCGTCCGATCGCGGGCGGGCATTTGACATTCCAACATTCTGCCGATCACAGGAGGACCGAGCGCGCACTACCATGGAGGCAAGGGTCGTGATGGTGCGAAACGCGAGTTCGCCACGATTGGGGTTGGAGACGCCGGAGACGGAACGTATCTTCGTGCCGGCGCCGGAGCCCTTGACGGTGCCACGCCCGCAACCGGTGCCGGAGCCTGCTGCCCCGCGATGAAGGAGCAGGCGGAGCCGGTTCTCGGCTGGCGCCTCTGGCGCGTCCGCGGCGCGCAGCTGGAATCCTGGGCCGCGAGCTGCGGCTGGGACCCGGGACCGAACCGCGCGCGCTGCCTGGCGCCGATCCGCCGCTGCCAGCATCCGCCGGGCCGCGGTTGTCGCTGCGGGTTCTGGGCGCTGTTCAGCCCGCTTCGCTGTTTCGAGCGGGCCCGCGCGGAGCGCGCGGAGCGATCGTCGGTGCTCGGGCTCGTCCGCGGCTGGGGCGAGATCGCGCTGCACGGAGAGGAAGGATTTCGGGCCGAGCAGGCGGCCGTCGTCTGCCTCTTCACCGACTGGGCCTGGGAGGCGCCGGTGATGCCGTGCCCGGAACGGGGGCTCGGGCGGGTCTGGTGGCGCCTGCTCGCCGCGCTGCACTACGTTCCCCGGCCGGTCGCCGCCGACCCCTGGCGCAAGCACGCGCTGGAGGACGCGGCTGCCGCCTACGGGGTTCCGCTACTGCCGCTGCGCGACGCGCTCGAGATCGGCCTCCTGGAGGAGCTCGGCAGCGACGCCACGATGCGCCGTGAGATCGAGGCCTGGATCAACCAGATCGGCCACGGCCGCATGTGGCGCTCCGACTGAGCGCTCCCTCGCCTCGCCCAGGCGCACCGTCCTGCCCGATGGTCCATGGTGCCAGGCACAACCGGCCCCTCGGGTGATCCGTGGGGCCAGGCACACGCGGTACCTCGGGTTGATCCGTCGCGCCAGGCACACCAAGGCACGAAGACGAGGGAAGGGGACGCACGAAGGACGATTTGGGGCTCGAAGAGCCCTCCCCTTCAAAATCGAAAAAACTTCGTGCGCCTTCTCGTCCTTCCTTCCTTCGTGTGACACCCCCGTAGACGCCCGCTCCCGGCAGCTCGCGTGTGACCTCCCCGTAGGCGCCCGGCCGTGCAGCTCGCGTGTGACATCGCGGTCGGCGGGTCGTGCTGCTCGCGTGTGACATCCGCGCCGGCGCCCGGTCCGGTAGCTCGCGCGTCACAGAGTCGTCCGCGCGTGGTCGGGTAGCTTCGCCCCGCCCCTTTACGACCGGGGTAGGCGCGGCGGCCCGTCCCACCTACCGTCGTTCCCATGCCGCCCCGCCTGCACCGAGTCCCACCTCGCCGTCGCGCTGTCCTCTGCCGGCTCCTCGTGACCGCCGTGCTCGCGCCAATTCTCCTGCTCGCTGCCTGCGGGCCCGGGGGCGCGCCGCCGAGCGCGATCTCGGTACCCGAGCAGCATCCGATCCGGGCTCCCCAGATCTCCTTGCTCCAGCAGACCGGTGACCTGCCGATCCAGGCGTTCGTC
>JBAPVZ010000846.1:0-1667 GCA_049283435.1 Candidatus Dormiibacterota bacterium | reverse complement strand
GTCCCGAGATCGCCGATGCCACGGTCCGTGTGCTGGAGGCGACCGGCGTCGAGTTCGATTGGGACGTCCAGCAGGCAGGTGAGAACGTGATGGCGGCGGAGGGAACGCCGCTCCACGATCGTCTGCTCGACTCGATCAAGCGCAATCGGGTCGCCTTGAAGGGTCCGATCACGACGCCGGTCGGCACCGGCTTCCGCAGTGTCAACGTCGCGCTCCGCCAGCTGCTGGAGCTCTTCGCCTGCATCCGCCCCGTCAAGGCCTACGTCGGCGCCCGCAACCTGCGTGACGACCTCGACTTCGTGATCATCCGGGAGAACTCGGAGGACATCTACGCCGGGATCGAGTTCGAGCAGGGGACCCCCGACTGCACGGCGCTGATCAAGGAGATCTCGGAGCGCGCCGGCAAGGCGATCCGGCCGGACAGCGGCCTGTCGATCAAGCCGATTTCGATCTTTGGGACCGAGCGCATCGTCCAGCACGCGTTCGACTACGCCCGGCGCTACGGGCGCCGCAAGGTGACGCTCGTCCACAAGGCCAACATCATGAAGCACACCGACGGGCTCTACCTGGCCGTCGGTCGCCAGGTGGCCGAGCGCAACCAGGACATCGAGTTCGAGGACCGGATCGTCGACAACATGTGCATGCAGCTCGTGCTGCGGCCGCAGGAGTACGACATCCTCTGCTGTCCGAACCTCTACGGCGACATCATCTCCGACCTGGGCGCGGGGATGATCGGCGGGCTCGGCCTCGCACCGGGCGCCAACATCGGGGCCGAAGGCGCGGTGTTCGAGGCCACGCACGGCAGCGCCCCCAAGTACACGGGCCAGAACAAGGTCAACCCGATGGCGCTGATGCTATCGGGTGTGCTCATGCTCCGTCATCTCGGCGAGGACGGGGCCGCCGACGCGCTCGAGCAGGCGATCGCCGACGTGATCCGGGCCGGCCGCTCGCTGACCTACGACCTGAAGGCCGATCGCAACGACCCGACCGCCGTCGGGACGAGCCAGGTGGCCGACGCGATCGTGGAGCGGTTGCGGGCCGTCGCATGATCCCGGGCGGGCCGCCGCCGTCCGCGGGCGGCCGCCCGCCGCTGCTGCCGCAGGCGCAGCGTCTGGCGATTCTCTGGCACGAGCACCGGAGCACCGCGTTCCCCGCCGGCGACGCCGATTCGCCGCCCCGCCAGGAGGTCGCGTTCTTTGCCTCCTGGATCGGCACCATCGTGGAGGCGACCATGGCTCGGGGCGGCCGGGTGACGGCGGCCCACCGACACCTGCTGCAGGCGCGGCGCGAGGAGGGCGACCCGGCACTGTGGCGGGCGGCCGCCGAGCTGGGCGGCCCGTTTCGCCCCTACGTCGCGCGGCTGCTCGCGATGGAGGAGGAGCTGGTCGAGCTGCCCGAAGAGGACTGAGGCCGTCGAGCCGCACTGACGGCTAGCATGGCCGCAGTGATGCGAGTCCTCTCGCCGAGCGCCGCGTGAGCGAGGACCCCGCGCCACCGCCGCCAGGTGAGGCAGGCGGTGGTGGGGGACCCACCGGTTCGCCCCCGCGGACCCTCGTCGTGCGGGCGCTCTGGACGGTCGCGGTGCTCCTCCTCCCGCTCGTGGTGGCGACCGCGACGGTAGCCCTTACCGGTACGCTTCGCGGCGCGCACGGGCCGGCGCCCGACGG
>JBAPVZ010000845.1:0-1676 GCA_049283435.1 Candidatus Dormiibacterota bacterium | reverse complement strand
CCTCGGAAGCGACCGGCCGCCGGCAAACGGCCGCTACGGGGCAGCTTCGAGCCGTGTCGACGGCTCGTGGCGGACCGGGAAGTTCATCGAGTTCGCGATGAAGCAGCGGGCGCCGGCGAGCTCGTGGAGCTGTTCGGCCCGCTCGCGCATCTCCGCGGCCGCGATGGTGACTACCGGCCGCAGCAGGGCGTCGACGAACCGCCCGCCGCCGTCCGCCTCGATCCGCATCGTCCCGATCGGCTGGTCGCTGTAGCCGGTGACCACGACCCCGGCCCGCGCGGCGACGTCGAGATACCAGAGGAGGTGGCACTCCGACAGCGCCGCGACGAGCAGGTCCTCCGGTGTCCAGCGGTCGGCGTCACCGCGGAACTGCACGTCCGACGAGCCGAGCAGCGTGGGCTTGCCTGGAATCGACAGCTCGTGGTCGCGCCCGTAGCTGCGATAGCTGCTCGTCCCCTCGCCGCGATTGCCGGTCCAGCGCAATGACAGCTCGTAATGATGGTCGTTCGGCATCGATGCTCCTCTCACTCGCGCGAATGGCGACACACTGGCCGGTCGCCTGTCGACGCCCACATCGTAGAGGCCCTGAGAAACGCCGAATGCCGGCACTCGGTCGCTGGGAAGGCTCAGATGGCGACCATGTGCCGGCAAACGGCCCCCTCTCAACCCCCCTCTCAGCGGACTGCCGCGCTCGCCGGGATGGGGGGCACCACCGGGGCGGCGCGGTCGTGGTCGAGCGTGCTCAGGCTGGCCCGCCAGCCTGATTCCGAGCGCCGGCAGCACGTCGCCAAGTCCGCGCACGGTGACGACCCTTGGTCGGGGTGCTCCGGGCCCAGGCGAGGGGGCAGTCAGACGACTCGCGCGAAGCCGGCCGCCAGGGCGCCGTCGACGTCGTTCGCGAGGTCGTCTCCAACCATCGCCGCTGCGGCCGGCTCGATCGCGAGCAGCGACAGCACGTGCCGGAACGCCTCCCGGCTCGGCTTGTGTGCGCCGATCTCCTCGGTGACGACGACCGCGTCGACCAGCTCGGCCAGGCCATTCGCGGCGATCTTGCGACGCTGCGGGTCGCGTTCAATCTACGTGGCGCGCGCTGGATCCTCGAGGTCGCGCTGGAACACGATCCGCGCCGCCCCGCCTCCCCCGTAGTCGTCGATGCGGGCGCCATCGAAGCCCAAACGGCGATGCAAAGAAGCCGTCGCATCGTTCGCCGGGTTCGCAATCGCCTTCAGCTTGACCGCACCTCGGGCGCGTGCCGCGCTGATAAAAGCCTCGTAGAGACCGCGGCCCACTCCCTGGCCGCGCGAGTCGTCTCGTACCGCCACGAGGTGGACGTACCCCACCCGGCCCGGCGTAACGAAACCGAATAGATATCCAATGATTTCGCCGTCGTCCTTACGGGCGACATAGGCGGTATCACCGAACTCGCAAACGAACATCGGGTGGTGGAGAGCCACCGGCGGCGCTCCGAACCAGAAGCGCTCCAGGTTGCCCCGGATCTGGGCCAGGTCCGCCGCGCCTGCCGGCTCAATCCGAAAGCGCGGACCACTCATGGCACGCGAGCGGTTCGACGCTGGGTCGCCATCGCCACGTCATGGTATGCGCTCCGCCCCGAGTGTGGCTCGCGATCCGATGCGCAGGACGTAGGGGACTCCTGAGGGATCGGCCACGACTACGGG
>JBAPVZ010000844.1:0-4610 GCA_049283435.1 Candidatus Dormiibacterota bacterium | reverse complement strand
CGAGATGACGATGTCACGTTCTTCCTTGAGGATGCGGTGTACCCAGTCGATGGTCGTCTTCGCGTTGCTCGCGGGCTCCACCGTGAAGACGTGGTCGTACTTGTTTTTGAAGTAGCGGGCCTCGTTCGCCCGCAAACCAGCGAGCGCGGTCGCAACCGGCGACGACTCTAGACCGACGGTCGAGACGTTATCGAAATCCACTGCGTAGGTCATGGCACGGCCCCCCCGGTGAGACAGGTCGGACTTCCCTGGACAACGAGCATCATGGCATCTTTCGGCAGTTGATCCGCGGCGTGGCCGAAACGGTCACAGCCGGATCCCCACCTGTCACGGGCTCGGACGAGCTGTCGCTAGAGAACTCTGGACTCGGCCTCTATTTGCCTCGGGAACTGCATTCGAGATTGCGTAACCTCGAAGCACGGCACCCCTTCGTAGTTGGCGTGCGGTTAGAGGCGACCCGTAACCAAGTGGAAGGGTGATGACAAGCCGGTCCCCAGGTTACGAACCAAGCCCGACTACCGCTGCGGCGAGCTGTACGGCATATGAGTCCAGCCAGTATTCATGCCGCCGTCGACCGGCACGACCGCACCGGTGAGGTACTCCGCCTCGGGGGAGCAGAGGTAGAGGACCGCCTGCGCCACCTCGTCGACCCGGCCATACCTCCCCCACGGAATGGCCTCGATGAGGGCGGCCCGGAAGTCCTCGTTCATCCGTCGCGCGGCCGGCTGGGCCGCACGTTCCGGGATCTCGATTACCCCGGGCGCGACGGCATTGACATTGATCCGATGCTCGGCCAGCTCCATCGCCAAAACCTTCGTGAACATCTCGACGCCCGCCTTAGACGCGCAGTAGGCAGACGCGCCCAGGCGCCCGACATGACTGGCGATCGACGAGATGGTAACGATCCGACCTCGGATCCCATGCGCGACCATGCTCCGCGCCGCAGCCTGGCAGGAGAGGAACACGCCCCGAAGGTTCGTCTCGATCGCGGCATCCCATTCCGACACGCCCATGGTGATGACCGGCGCGTTGGGGACGACGCCCGCGTTTGCGATCAGCACCGAAGGCGCGCCAAACGCCTCCTCCGCCGTCGCGACGAGGTTCGCGACCGCCGCCGCATCGCGCACGTCGCCCGCCACGAACGCCAGCCGCTCCCGATCGGAGAACGCTGCCCTTGCCTGGTCCAATGCGTCCTGCCGCACATCCCCGAGGACGACATTGGCCCCGGTGTCGTGAAACGCCCGGGCAACACCCAGACCGATGCCCGACGCCGCGCCCGTCACTATCACGACTTGCCCATTCGGACTCGTCATCGCTTCCCACCTCCTCGCAATTCTTGGGCGAGCACCAGACCCGTCGCATGGCCTCGAATCCGGTTCGCACGCGCTGCCGGTTCGGGGCACCTACGCGCGAGGGCCGGTCGAAGTCGATCGCTCGCGGCGGCCGCCCGCTCTCCTCGGCGAATGCCTGGCGAGCGGCCACGCACACCGATGCGCGTCCTCCAGGAGCGGCAGGACCGAGATCGGCGGACCCCGCGCGTCGCCGGTTCAGGCATGCCGGGTGGCGCGCAGCGGTGGCGCCTCGAGGGCGCAGTGACTGTCGTGCGTCCTCCGCTCGGCCGGCGGTGACGGCCTCGCCGCGAGGTTCCGAATCGTGAGCGCGGCGAGCCCTCCTCCGCACGCGCAAAGAACGGCGGCGATCACGACCGCGATTCGAAAAGCGTGGGTCAGCTGCGCCGGATGAAGGTAGGAGTCGCCGGTGATGCCGGCCGCGGCCGGCAGGACCGCGACCGCGAGCAGGCCGGCCGCCCGGGCGACGTCGTTGTTCAGAGCCGACGCCACGCCGGCCTCGTGGCTGGGCGCGGCGGCGAGCACGGTCGAGGTGAGTGGCGCGACCGTGATCGAGAGCCCGAGCCCGAAGACGAGGACCGCCGGCAGCACCTCGGTCAGGTAGTCGCCCGACGCGTCGAGGCGCACGAACAGCAGCATGCCGGCGGCGACGACGAGCGGGCCGACGATCATCTGGAGGCGCGGCCCGATGCGAGCGGCCAGCGCACCCGAGCGGGACGACAGCAGGAGCATCAGAAATGTGATCGGCAGCAGTGCGACGCCCGACTCCAGCGGCGAATACCGGGCCACCTGCTGCAGCACGATCGGGAGCAGGAACAGCCCGCCGCCGAGGGCGCCGTAAACGACCAGCGTGACGAGGTTCGCGCCGGTGAACTGCCGCGAGCGGAAGAGGCCGAGGGAGAGCAACGGATGCTGCTGCCGTGCCTCGACGACGACGAACAGGACGAGCGCGGCCGCGCCGGCGGCGAGCGCCGCGATGACGATCGGGCTGCCATAGCCGAGCACCCCGCCCTCGATCGGCCCGAAGCTCAGACCGACCAGGCCAACCGTCGCGAGCACGGCGCCGGCGATGTCGAGGTGGTCGCCGGCGGTTGGGTCTCGCGATTCCGGCAGGTAGCGAAGCGAGATCAGGACGACCGCGACGACGAGCGGCACGTTGATGAGAAAGATCAGGCGCCAGGACGCGGCACCGATCAGGTAGCCGCCGACGAAGGGGCCGATCGCGGTGCCGATGCCACCCAGCCCGGACCAGGCGCCGATAGCTCGGGCGCGGTCACCGGGCGCGAACGACGCCTCGAGGATCGCGAGGCTGCCGGGGACGAGCAGGGCACCGCCGATCCCCTGCAGGGCCCGCGCCAGCGTCATCGCGATGACGTTCGGCGCGAGGCCGCAGAGCAGGGAAGCGAGCCCGAACCAGACGACACCGATCAGGAACACGCGCCTGCGGCCATAGCGGTCGCCGAGCGCCCCACCGAGGAGCAGCAGACCGGCGAGCGTCAGCAGGTAGCCGCTCGTGACCCACTGCAGGTCGGAAACGCCGACCTTGAATTCACGACCGATCGCCGGCAGCGCGATGCCGACGATCGTGCTGTCGAGCGCGGCGACGCTCGAGCCGAGCACGGTCGCGGCGATCACCCACCGCCCGACCCCGCTCGAATAGCGCAGCTGCGCGCCGTCCTCCTCCATCGCGTCCCCGATTCTGAGGCCCCGGACCGGTCTTTGCGCATCCTGCGGAGCGACTGGTCACCGGGATGTGAAGCTCCCCGGCTCGGCCACCTGGGCCGGGCCTCCGCCACGAACGCCGTCGAACTCCGACCGGCAGGCCCATACTGCCCCGGTCGTTCGCGTCATGCGTCTCTGGAGGAGGTTGCCGTGCTCTACGAGTACCGACGGTACGAGGCCATTCCCGGGCGGCTGGGTGACCTGAACCAGCGGTTCGCCACCCGCACGCTGAAGATCTGGGAGCGGCATCACATCGAGCCCGTCGGCTTCTGGCAGGCGGTCGTCGGCGTCCCCAACGAGCTCCACTACCTGCTTCGCTGGAAGGACATGGCGGAGCGCGACGAGAAGTGGTCGGCGTTCCAGGCCGATCCGGAGTGGCAGGCGACCGTCACCGAAACGGAGCGAAACGGACCCCTCGTCGCGCGCATCCAGAACAGCTTCTGGCAGCCGACGGACTATTCACCGATGCGGTGACGAGGCTCCGGCCTACCCTCCGCCGACGCCGGGGGCCATCCGCGAGCACGCTCGCCATGGGCGGTGAGGAGTTCCCTCGTGTTCCGAATGAAGCCGAGGAGCAGCCCCAGCTCATCGTCGCTGTAGCCCGCGTGGAGAGCCAGGCTGTCCCTCACCAGTCCGTCGAAGGCGCCGCCGTGCCAGGGCGCGCCGGGGGCGATCGCGATCAGCACGCGCCGGCCGTCGCCGGGGTCGCTGTGGCGGAGCGCGAAGCCGGCGCGCTGCAGCCGATCGATGGCCGTGGTCAGCGCGCCCCGGCTCAGCCCCGCCTCGGCTGCCAGCCGGCTGGCGGGCATCGACCCCATCCGATCCAGTATCTCCAGGCAGTGCAGGTCGGTGGTGTTGAGTCCGAGCGCTGCGGACACGGCGTGCTCCATGCGAGTGATGTCGGTGCCCAGCTGGCGCATCTCCATGAGCAGGGCAAAGGCGAGAGACTTCACGACGAGATGAGATCGTTTGACATTCGAACTACCTCCCTCCACAATTGCACAGCATGGCCGCCACTGACGCGCTGCCGGGATCCCCGGCACGGCCGGGCCGCGCGCTGCAACGCTCCCTGACCGGGGTCGCACTGCTGCTCCTCGTCGCCCAGTTCCTGTTCGGGATCGTCGTCAACCTCTTCGTCAGCATCCCCACCCACCATCCTGGCGCACAGGCGTCCGAGTACTTCGGCGGAGTGGTGCGCAGCGTGAGCTGGGCGGTGACCGGGAGCGGCCTCGTCTGGCTCCAGGTGCACGCCGCCCTGGGTCTGCTCCTGGTCCTCTTCGCGGTGCTTCTGCTCGTGGTCGCGATCGTCTCGCGGCGAGGCGGCCGGATCACGGCCGCCGCCCTCGGCCTCTTCGGCGTGCTCGGAGCCGGCTTCAACGGCGGCAGCTTCCTCAACTACAACGAGGATTTCAGCTCGATGCTGATGGCGGGCGGTTTCGCGCTCGCGGTCGCCGCCTACGTGGTCGGCCTGCTCATCGAGGGGTAGCGCCGGCTGACGACCCGGCAGCCCTCGGTCGTCCTCGATGCGCCCTCAGACAG
>JBAPVZ010000843.1:0-2979 GCA_049283435.1 Candidatus Dormiibacterota bacterium | reverse complement strand
GCCGATTGCCGGCTGACGGTCGCGATTCCGACGAGCGAAGCGTCCGGTTGCCGGCGATCGGCCCTCTGGCGGGCCTTTACCCGGCGAGTCCGAACAGGAAGCGGATCAGCGTCTCGATCCCGCGCGGCAGGTTCTCGAGGCGGAAGTGCTCGTTCGGACCGTGCGGGCCGGCGCCGGCCTGGCTGAGGCCGCTGCACACGATCTGCCCGCCCACGTTCTCGGCAAAGGCGGTCGTCACCGGCACCGAGCCGCCGCTGCGGATCGCGACCGCCGGCTGGCCGAACGCGGCGCCGAACGCCTCGCGAAGCGTCGTCGCCGCGTGGCTCCGATAGTCGAGCAGCACGGGCAGGGCATCGCCCAGCCGCTTCACCGTCACGGTCACGCCAGGCGTCGTCAGCGACTGCACGTAGGCCTCGAAGGCGCGGAAGACCTTCTCCGGGTCCTGGTTCGGCACCAGGCGCATCGAGACCTTCGCCACCGCGCGGGAGGGGATCACGGTCTTCGACCCGTCGCCGGTAAAGCCACCGATCATGCCGTTCACGTCGAGCGTCGGGCGCGCCCAGATGCGCTCGACGGGCGCGTAGTCGGCCTCGCCCTCGAGGGTCGTCGCCTCCATCAAGCGCCGCAGCTCGTCGCCGAACGCGTCCGATCGGTTCCAGTCCGCGGACTCCTCCGCGTCGGGCATCACGACGTCGTCGTAGTAGCCGGGCACGTTGATGCGACCGTCGCGGCCCTTCAGATCGCCGAGGATGCGGGCGAGCGTGTTGTTCGGGTTCGGCGCCACCCCGCCGTAGGCGCCGGAGTGCAGGTCGAGGCCGGGGCCGACGGCCTGGAGCTCGGTGTAGACCATGCCCCGCAGCCCGGTGTCGAGGGCCGGCTTGTCGTCGGGTGAGAAACCGCCGTCCCAGATCAGGGTGTAGTCGGACTTGAGACGGGCGGCGTTCTGCCGCAGATAGGTGGGGAGCGACTCCCCCGAGATCTCCTCCTCGCCCTCGATCAGGAAGCGCACGTTGATCGGAAGGCCGGACCTGGTCGCGTACTCGGCGGCTTTCAGGGCCGCGAAGTGATTGTCCTTGTTGTCGGAGGAGCCGCGGGCGTAGACGTAGCCGTCGCGAACGGTCGGCTCGAACGGGGGCGTGTGCCACTCCTCGAGCGGGTCGGGAGGCTGCACGTCGTAGTGACCGTAGAGGGTCACCGTCTGGGCACCGTCCCCGGCTCCGCGCCAGTCGGCCTGGAGGACGGGGTGGCCGCCGTCGACGACGTCCGTGATCGTGACCTCGAAGCCGTTGCGGCGCAGTCGCTCGGCGAGCCAGTCACAGTTGCGGCGCACCTCGGCGCGGTGGTCGGGGAGGGTGCTGACGCTCTGGATCGTGAGCTCTTCGAAGAATTCCCGCTCCACCTGCTCCCGATCCGCCCGCGCCAGTTGCAACGCTTCTTCGAGTCCCATCGCCCTGGATTCTGCCACCGCAGGCCAGAGAGGCGCTGAGGCGGCGGCCCCGCGACCGCCGGTCACCGCACTTTGCGGGGAGACACCGCCCTCCCTCCCAGGGGCCTGGCCCACGTGATACCGGACAATCCCGCAGCTGTCAACCTAACCTGTTAAGGGCAATTCTCGAGTTCGACATCGACATATTCGGTGCTCGAATGGGTTAGTCATCGAACTGCTCTATCTGTCCAACACACAGGGTGTAAATGGGTTGACTGAGCGCCGGGATGGTGAGAGAATACAAACATGCGTTCCCTCGCCGGCAGCCCGCCACTCGCTCCGGCGCCCAGCGGCCCCTGCGAACCCGTAGCGCCCGGCGCGCCGCCGGCCTCTGCGTCCGTAGCCCCCGACGCGCTACCCGACTCCACGCCACTACCCCCAGGGCTGGGCGCGCTCGCCCAGCCCTGGGCCGCGCTCAGCGAGGTCGTCCGCGGCTACCGGCCGCCCGCCGATCCCGAACACTGCCGCCGCAACCTCCTCGACCTCACCACCCTGCGCAACCAGATCGATGCCCTCATCTCCGACCACGTCGGCAAGCTCGACGTCAAGCACACCGAGTACTCGGTCGGCGAGTGCACCGACTGGCTCGCCGGCAACCTCAACCTGACCCGCAGCGCCGCCTACGCCCGAGTCGTCACCGCCCGCGAGCTGGAGGAGCTTCCCCACACCGGGCAAGCCTTCAGCCGAGGCGAGATCACTCCCCAGCAGGTCGGCGTCATCCTCTGCCGCGCCCTGTTCGTCCGCAAGCACCTCCCCCTGCGTCTCGACGAGATCGACAAGGAGATGGCGGGCGCGGCAACCCAGATGAGTCCCCAGCAGCTCGAGCTCCACGGACGCGAGCTACTCCATGCCTTCAGCCCCCAAGCCGAGCAGCAGGTCGAGAACGAGCAGCGCGATCGCCGCTACCTCGATTTCGCCCAGCGCTGGGACGGCAGCTTCGAGCTCCACGGTCAGCTCGACCCCGAGGGCGGGGTCATGGCCCGCGACGTCCTCCGCGGCGTCGTCGGCAAGCGACCCAAGGACGACCTCCGCTCCCCCGGCCAGGCCCGCGCCGACGCCTTCGTCGAGATCTTCTCCCGCATCCTCGACGAGGGCAAGCTCCCCGAGCGAGGGCAGGAGCGCCCGCACGTCACCGTCCTCGTCGACGCCGCCACCCTTCGCGAGGAGCCCGGCTCACCGCCCGCTCTCCTCGACTGGAAGGTTCCCGTCTGCGGGGAGACCGCCAAGCGCCTGCTCTGCGACGCCAGCGCCCGCCTCGCCCTGGTCGGCGACCGCGGCGACGGCACCTTGGACGTGCTGCACCTGGGACGCTCCTCGCGCACCACCAGCAAGCGCCAGCGCCTGGCCCTCGAGATCCGTGACGGCGGCTGCCTCTGGCCGGCCTGCGGCGGCCACCCCAAGGAGTGCACGCCGCATCACTTCGAGATGTGGTCGGAGGGTGGCCCCACCGACTACGAGAACATGGGCCTCAACTGCCCCAAGCATCACTGGGA
>JBAPVZ010000842.1:0-4087 GCA_049283435.1 Candidatus Dormiibacterota bacterium | reverse complement strand
TCACCTGGGATCGCTTTGCCGCCGGCGTCGCACGCGTGCTGGAGGCCGCGCTCGCCTGAGCGTCAGCGGGCGGCCGCGTCGTCGATCGCCTGCCACGTGCCGGCGGCGGTGCGCGCCCAGGTCAACTCGGCAGCGCGGCGCCGGCCACGGTCGACGAGCGTCGCCCGCAGCGCTTCGTCCTCGAGCACCCGACCGAGCGCGCTCGACCACCCCTCGACGTCCGCCGGATCGACGAGCAGCGCGGCGTCGCCGAGCACCTCGGGGAGCGACGATCGGTCCGAGGCGACGACCGGGGTGCCGCATGCCATGGCCTCCAGCGGGGGCAGCCCGAAGCCCTCGTACCAGGCGGGATGGGCGAGGCAGGCGGCGGCGCTGCACAGCGCGGGCAGATCGCTGAACGGCACGCTGCCGAGCCGCAGCACGTCCGAGCCCGCTCGCTCCAGCCGCGCGACGACGTCGTCCGCCCGCCAGCCGACGGCGCCGGCGACGACGAGCGGCGGACGGTCGCGCAACCGGGCCCAGGCGTCGAACAGGGTCGGCAGGTTCTTCCGCGGCTCGATCGTCGACAGGAACAGCACGAAGCGGTCCGGCAGATGCAGGCGCGCCCGCAGCTCACGGATGCGCTCGGGCGGCTGCGGCGCAAAGACCGGATCGACGCCGAGGTGCACGACGCGCAGACGTTCGCGCGAGACGTCGAACAGCTCCGCGACGTCGCGCGCGGTGCTCGCCGATACGCAGGCGACGACGCCGGCCCGGCGCATCGAGCGGGGGACGACGTGCCGAACGCTGAGCCATTGCCCGCTCGGGAACCACTCCGGATGCCGGTAGATCGCGAGGTCGTGGGCGGTGACGACGGACGGCATCCCGACCCCGCCGAGCGGCAGCTGGCCGGCGCAGCCGAAGAAGCAGGCGGCGCCGCTCCGGCGCAGCCGGCGCGGCCAGAGCAGGTGGCGGCCGAGCAGCCGGGCCGCCGGTGGCGTGAGGACGGCGCCACCGTCGATCGGGGGTGGAGTCCCCGGCGGCGCGTAGACGAGGAAGTCGGCGCGCCGAACCGACGCCATCGCCCGCAGCACCTCTCTCGTGTACACGCCGACACCGGCCCGGGGGCGTGCCAGACCCGACCCGTCGACCGCGATCCGGCTCACCTCAACGGAGGTAGAGCTGCTTCTCACGGAACACCAGGAACCCATCCATCGAAATCACCGCGCCCCGTACTGCGCACGTTTCGGGCTTCGGCGCCACCCGCACCGGCACGTCGAGGCGCTGGGCGAGGTATTCGTCCAGTCCGCGAAGGTGGGCGCCGGCCCCGGTCAACACCAATCCGTCGGCCGCGATCGCCGCCATGAACGTGGCGGGCACGGAAGCGAGCACGGTCCGGATCGCGCCGGCGAGGGAGTCGAGCACCGGCGTCAGCGCATCGGTGAGCTCCCCGGAGCCGACGCGCTCGCGGCGTGGTTCCGCGGTGTCGACGTCGTCGCCGCGGACCTCCATCGCGAGCGGGTCCTCGAGCGGGAGCGCGGTCCCGACCGCCCGCTTCAGCTGCTCCGCGGTCCGGGGATCGATCCGGAGGTTACGGCGCCGCTCCAGGTACCGCTGGATCGCCGCGTCGAGATCGGTGCCCGCGATCTCGATCGTCTCGGCGAGGACCGTGCCCGACTCGGCGAGCACGGCGACCTCGGTCGTCCCACCGCCCAGGTCGCACACCGCACAACCGGTCGCCCGACCGACCGGCAGCCCGGCCCCGAGCGCGGCCGCGATCGGACCGTCGATCAGCCAGGCCTGCCGAGCCCCCGCCTTGATCGCGGCCTCTGTCAGCACCCGCCGCTGCGTCGTCGTCGCGCCGGCGGGGAGGGAGACGACGACGTCGGGACGCACCGGGTGCAGGCGGTGCACGGTGCCGCGCACGAGATGGGTGAGCAGCGCGGCGGCGGCCGTGAGGTCGGCGATCTTGGGCGCCACGATCGGGCGAACGATCTCGACCCCCGTCGACGCCCGCCCCTCCAGGTCGAGCGCCGCGTGCCCGAGGGCGACGAGCTCGCGCTCAAAACGGCGGTAGGCGACGACCGACGGCTCCTCGAGGACGAGGCCCTGCCGGCGGAGATGGGCACGGAGCGTCGTCGTGCCGAGGTCGACGCCGAGCCGCTTCACCAGCACCGCCACGATCGTTCTCTCCGTCTTCTTCCCGCCGGCGCCCTCATGGGGGGGCGGCCCGCTCGACCTCGGCGCCGAGCGAGCGCAGCTTCCCGACCATGTCCTGGTAGCCGCGGTCGATGTGCCACGCCCGGGCGATCTCGGTCCTCCCCTCGGCCGCGAGCGCGGCGACGACGAGGGCGGCTCCGGAGCGGATGTCAGACGCGCAAACGGGCGCACCGTGCAGGCTGGTGGGCCCGGTGACGAGCGCATCGCGGCCGCGCACGTCGATCTCCGCGCCCATGCGAACCAGGTCCGGCACGTGCTGGTACCGATTCTCGTAGAGATACTCGGAGATCAGGGAGGTCCCGCTCGCCTGCGTCATCAGGGCCAGGTACTGGGCCTGGAGGTCGGTCGGGAACCCAGGGTGCACCCAGGTGACGAGGTCGACAGCTCGCAGCTGACTCCGAGCGGCCCGCCGGATGCGGATCAGAGCGTCCCCCATCTCGACTTCCGCCCCCGCCTGCTCGAGCTTCACGAGCGGGTGCGTCAGGTCCTGAGGCCGGCTGCACTCGAGCGTCACGTCGCCGCCGGCGGCGGCGATCGCGAACGCGTAGGTGCCCGCTTCCAGGTAGTCCGAGATGATCTCGTGCTGGCAGCCGTCCAGATCGGAGACCCCGTCGATCACGATCTCGTCACTGCCGGCGCCGGATATCCGCGCCCCCATCGCGTTGAGGCACACGGCGAGGTCCTGCACATGCGGCTCGCGCGCGGCGTTGATGATCTCGGTGCGGCCCATCGCGGTCGCCGCGGCCAGCATCAAGTTCTCGGTCCCGGTGACGGTCGGCAGGTCGAGCAGCACACGCGTGCCGTGCAGGCCCCGCGGAGCGCTCGCATGGAACGCGTCCGCGCTCTCCTCGATCTTGGCACCGAGCGCCCGCAAACCGCGCAGATGCTGCTCGACGCGGCGCTCTCCGATCGCGTCGCCGCCCGGCCGCGGCAGGTGGGCCTCGCCGGCGCGCGCGATCAGCGCTCCGAGCAGCACGATCGACGCTCGCATGCGACGTCCGAGGCCCGTCGGCACCGTCCCCGAGACCTCGCGCGCCGTGATCTCCAAGGCCCCGTCCTCACCGTCGACCTCGCCCCCGAGGGCCTGGATGATCTCCGCCATGACCGACGTGTCGGCGATCACCGGCACATTGGAGAGGTGAACGGTGCGCGACGTGAGGAGACACGCGGCCATGACGGGCAGCGCGGCGTTCTTCGAGCCGCTGATCGTCACCCGACCCCGGAGCCGACGGCCACCGGTGACGAGGAGCGGCAGTTCGCGCGCGTCGTCGACCACGGCTGCATCGTAGAGAATCCGGCGTGCCGCACGGGCGGCGGGCCGCTCAGCCAGCGGCGCTCGCGCTCCTCCCGCCGGTGAGCTGGGCGCGCAGGGTGTCGACCGTCGCGAGCGTGCGATTGAGGTGGCGGACCCGCCCAGCGTCGTCGAGCACGACGGTGCTCGGCGCCGTGAGGACGCCGAACGCCCGGGCGACGTCCGGCTGACGGGCGGCGTCGATGTGGAGAACCCGATACCGGGCGCCCTCCAGCTGCGCCAGCTCCGAGGCCTGGACGCGGCACTCGCCGCACGCCGGGGTCGAGAACTCGACGACCGTCGGGCGCCCGTCGGGACTCGCGCGGAGCGCATCCCAGAGCGCGCCCGCCGGCCGTTGCACGACGGACCGGCTAAGACGGGCCGCACGCCAGCGCACGAGGCCGATCAGCAGCGCGAACATGGCGGCGGCGAGGGCGACGAGCAGCAGGCGATCCACGCTCACAGCGGGGCCCCCGCGGAACAGAGCTTGCGGAGTTGCACGGGGTGACTCACCTCTCAGGAGTGGCGGAGGCGCCCGGGAAGGAGTCCGATCCGCTCGAGTTGGAGGAACGCGAAGCAGAGGCCGCAGAAGTTGAG
>JBAPVZ010000841.1:0-5496 GCA_049283435.1 Candidatus Dormiibacterota bacterium | reverse complement strand
CTCGAGGTGTTGCAGAACGACTTCGTGCGAACCGCCCGCGCCAAGGGCCTTCCTGAATGGCTGGTGATCGTTCGCCACGTTCTGCGGGCCGCCTCACCGCCGGTCGTGACCGTGGTCGGCCTCGCGTTCGGCAACGTCATGACCGGCACCGTGCTGGTCGAGAACATCTTCTCCTGGCCGGGGATCGGCCAATACTCCTATCAAAGTGCGACCACCCTCGACCTCCCCGCGATCACGGGAGTCATGCTCTTCGTGGCCGTCGTGTACATCCTGGTCAATCTCGTTGTCGACATCCTCTACGGAGTGATCGATCCGAGGGCACGCGTGGCATGAGCGTGGGCGTTCTCCGGCTTGGAATCACGCGCCGCGTGCCGTTGGTGTGGAGGCGACCACTGGCTCTGATCGGGGCCGCAATTGCGCTCAGCTGGGTCCTGGTCGCAATCCTGGCGCCCTGGGTGGCGCCCGCCAACCCGCTCACGCAGAGCACTAGGCTGCTCTTGGCGCCGTCGCACGCGCACCTCTTTGGCACCGACGAATTGGGTCGAGACGTCCTCTCCCGAGTCCTCTGGGGTGCGCGCATATCGATCCCTCTCGCACTCCTGCTGGTTGGTCTCTCCCTCCTCATCGGCGGCACCCTTGGGGGGCTGGCCGCGTATTTCGGTGGCTGGATCGATGAGATCGTCATGCGGGCGGCCGACCTTGTCTTCGCCGTTCCGCAAATCCTTCTCGCCATGGCAGTGGTGGCCGCCCTAGGGCCAGGCCTCTTGCACACGGTGCTCGCCGTCGTGGTTGTCTCCTGGCCCAGCCATGCCCGCGTCGTGCGCAGTTTGGTCAGCTCGGCAATGCGGGCGGACTATGTTGCAGTCGCCCGCTTGAGCGGCGCCTCCACAGGAAGGGTTCTGCTCACCGAGGTCCTGCGAAACGTGGCCGGCCCCATGGTCGTCTACGCGACGCTGGATGTCGGGAATGCCATCCTGCTGCTGTCGGGTCTGTCGTTCCTTGGCCTGGGTGCCCAGCCGCCCACGGCCGAGTGGGGGTCGATGGTCTCGGACGGTGCCGAGCACTTTGGAAACTGGTGGCTGGCCGTCTTCCCGGGCCTCGCGATCGTTTCGATCGTGCTTGCCGTCAACCTGCTGGGAGACAGCCTTCGCGATGCGCTCGATCCACAGTCGGTCACGGAGCGAGTGCGTCGCGCATGACTCCACTCCTGCACGTGGAGGGCCTCAACATCTGGCTGGATGGTGGCCCTAACGCGGTGCCTCTCGTCGACGGGGTGAGTTTCGATGTCGAACGCGGCCAGGTGTTCGGTTTGGCCGGCGAGAGCGGGAGCGGCAAGACGCTGACGTCGCTCGCCTTCCTGGGCTTGCTGCCCAAAGGAGCGCACGTTGCGGGACGGGCGGTCCTCGACGACCGCAATCTACTCGCCATGCGGCCGAGGGAGCTGCGCGCCGCCCGCGGCAGCGAGATCGCAATGGTGTTTCAAGACCCGATGACCTCGCTGCATCCGATGCTGTCCGTCGAGCGGCAGATGACCGAGCACCTGCGCCACCACCTGGGCACCGGACGCCGGCAAGCGCGGCGTCGTGCCATAGAGCTCTTGGCCGAGGTGCGAATACCAGACGCCGAGGGTGCGCTGAGGGGCTTTCCGCACCAATTCAGTGGTGGCATGCGTCAACGGATACAGATCGCGATGGCGCTCGCCTGCCAACCGAAGTTGCTGGTTGCGGACGAGCCGACGACGGCGCTCGACGTTACGGTGCAGGCGGGGATCCTGCGCCTGCTCGATCACCTCTGCCGCGCCAATGGGCTCGGGGTCATCTTGATCACCCATGACCTCGGAGTCCTATCCGCGATCGCGGACACGGTCAGCGTGATGTACGCCGGTCGGGTGGTCGAGTCCGGACCATCCGAGCTCGTTCTCCAGCGGCCCCGACACCCCTATACGCGCGGCCTTCTGGATGCACTCCCGCACCCAGATCACCCCGACCGATCGCTGCAGCCGATCCGTGGGGCGCCCCCGAACCTGGCCGATCGGCCGCCTGGCTGCGCCTTCCATCCGAGGTGCGCGTACGCCGTGGACTCGTGTCACCGCGACGTCCCGGCGTTGCTCCAGAGAGAGGCAGGTCAGGCCGCAGCCTGTCCGGTCGATCCGTTGGCATCCGCGCTTGGCGAGATGCGATGAACGTGCTCGAGCTGCGCAACCTGGAGGTCGTATATCGCCGAAGCGATGGCATGCCGGTGCGCGCCGTCGCCGGCGTGAACTTGGCGTTGGCGAAAGGCGAGATCGTGGGGCTGGTTGGTGAGACCGGGTGCGGCAAGTCCTCGCTGGCCAGGGCCGCAGTCGGTTTGGTCCCCTGCACCGCCGGTGAAGTGCTGTTTGAAGGCGAGCAGTTGTCGCCCTTGGGATGGCGCGCCCGCTCCCGGCGCGAGGCGCGACTGCAGATGGTCTTTCAGGATCCCTATGCCTCACTCAATCCGCGACGCCGGATCGGCGATCAAGTCGCCGCGACCCTTTCCATCTTGGGCAAGGATCCGCGGGGTCGTCGACCGGCCGTGGTGGGCGAGCTGTTGCGCCGCGCAGGATTGGCCGCCGAACTCGCGGATCGCTACCCGCACCAGCTCAGTGGAGGACAGCGGCAACGGGCGGCGATCGCGCGGGCGCTGGCGGCACAGCCGTCGGTGATCGTGCTCGACGAGCCTCTGTCTGCGCTCGACGCCTCGATGCAGGCGCAGGTGGCGAATCTGTTGGTGGAGCTGTCGCGGCGATTCGAGGTCGCCATGCTGTTGATTTCACACGACCTGGCGATCGTCCGCCACGTCGCCCATCGAACGGCGGTGATGTATCTGGGCACGATTGTTGAGTCGTCGCCAACCGGCCAGCTCTGGGCGCAGCCTCTCCACCCGTATACCAGAGCCCTCATCGACTCAATTCCTCACGCAGGCGGCGGGCGCACGCTCCCGTCGGCGCTGCCTGGAGAGGTCCCCGACCCTGCGCGGCCGCCCAGCGGCTGCCGCTTCCACACGCGCTGCCCGCAGGTCTTCGAGCGCTGCCTCGGAGAGGTGCCCATCCTCGAGCCGGTCACGACGACGCGAGCGGTGGCCTGCTGGCTTCGTGAGGAGGGTGGTCTGGCGCCTGAACTCAACTCGACGCCCGCAGCCGAGCGTAAGCCAGAATCCCCAACCCAACGGCGCCATGAGAGTGGAGTTGACAGTTGCTGACCGCCGGCACCCCATCTCCACAGGCTTAGACACGACCTCCTCCTGGACCGCGAATACCGCCGCCCGCACCCCCGGTCGTCGTGCAGTCCTTCGGCCGGGTTGGTAGTATTGTGTCTCCTCGACCTCTCTCTACGACTGCAGAAGGATAGGTATGCCAATCACTCACCGGAAGACTGTGTCTGTTGACGCGTTGCGCCAACTCCTCGGCGAGAGTCAGACCGACTCGTTGCTGGAGAAGCTGAATCCGCCCAAGCCAACGGTCCATGCCGGCGCAGCCGATCTGAGGTTGGCGGGCAAGCTCTTCGCCGATCCGCTGACCGAGAGCAAAGACTGGGAGCGTACGACGGACGTCGTTCGCCGCTACTTCTTGGAGCGAGGGCAGGCGCGCCGGTACTTTCTCGCCTGGGTGCGGCAGGCGCTCGATGGCTCGGCTGATGGTTCGGCGGCAGCGACCGCCACGCAGCGCCGTACGCGCCGCCGGGTCACCGATCCGGCCGTTCTCGAGAAGCGCCGGGCGGCACTGGCCAAGGCACGAGAGGTGCGCAGCCAGCGACTACGCGAGCAGCGCGCGGGCAACTGAGCGGCGGCGCGCTCGCGTCTCGGCGCCAGCGCCCCGACTTCAGTTACCAAGACGGCATCTGGACTGGATTCGCGCCGATCATTACGGGTTCGCGCGGTGTGACGACGCCGCTCACCTCCCCCGCATGAGTCGCGCGTTCCGGACGTCAATCGCACTGGGCCGGGCAGGCTGCCGAGCCTGCCCCGTCCGGTTCGCCACGTCCTAGCGATCGAACGTGGCCGGCAGGCCGCAGGCCGACCAGGCAGCAAAACCGCCGACGACGTCGGTCGCGTTGACCAGTCCCAGCTCCTGCAGCGACGCGGCTGCCAGGCTGGAGGTGTAGCCCTCCGAGCACAACACGATCACCTGCTGGCGGTGATCGCGGATGACCGGTATGCGCCAGGGTGACTTCGGGTCGAGGCGCCATTCGAGCAAGTTCCGCTCGATGACCAGGGCGCCGGGGACGGACCCCTCGAGCCTCCGCTGCTCCTCGGGGCGGATGTCGACGAGCAGCGCACCGCGGGCGACCGCCGAAGACGCTTCAGCCGGTTCCAGCCGGACCAGCCCGGCGCGGGCCATCGTCACCATCTGCTCGACCGTGTGCGCCCTCCCCGCCGCCTCCCGCTGCGCCTCGATGCCATACAAACGCATCGGCTTGCCAGGAGGCGAGTACGCGTGGATGCTGGTCGCGTTGATCCCATCGAGGTTCCGTACGCGGTGGACGTGATCGAGGCCGAACGTCACCGCAGAGCCCACCTGGTGGGTCCGCGTGTGCGCCGGATGAATCTCGGCATCCTGCAGCGTGACGCCCTCGTAGATGTCCTCGCTGAGCGTGCCCTGGACCACGGTCATCGCGCCCTCGGTGCCCCCATGGTCGTGGGGCGAGGTGCCCTGTCCCGGCGCCCACCCGATCAGCCATACCTCGACCATCGGTGTCAGAAGCAGCCGCTCGTACCAGCGGTGCGCGGGGTCGTGTTGGATCAGCGGCTGCCAGATCGCCGGCGCACTCGCGAGGCGCTCGGTCAGGCCGGCGAGGTCGTCTGCATTGACTCGGTCGGTGCGGGTGAGCAGCGAGCCCAGACCCGAAACGGTATCGGACGTGAAAGTGAGCGTGGACACGGGAAGTTCTCCGTAGACGAGGTGGGGTCACCGCGATCGCCGCGGCGGACTGAGACGGTCGGCTCGTGGTCACCGGAATCGGATCTCAACGGACCGGGGACGGTTGCGGCAGGTGGATGGTCACTCCGTCCGCCTTCGGTCTTCCTTCGCTTCTCTACCTGCCATGCACCGATCGTACAAATGCCTCAGACATACTGCGGTAAGAAGTGCGTACGTGAAACCTAAGTGGTCTGAGCCCGGTGCCACTGCGTCCCGGGCGGCCGGCGGCGTCTCGTCGGATGCTGGCTGCCGTGCGACCGGGGAGAGTGGGTGCGGCGCTGCGCGGCATCTCCGCGACCGGAAGGTGTGGCCGCTCCGTCAGCGGTCAAGGACCCGCGCCACCACCGTCGTCATCCAGCCGCCCAGGCTCTCGACCCCTTCCGCACACGACCGGCTGAGCCGAAGCCAGGCCTCCTGGACCGCGTCCTCGGCCTCGCTCGCCGACCCCTGCATCCGGTAGGCCACCGCCCGCAAGTGCGTCCGGACGGCCTCGAACCGCTCGGCCAGCCATTGAGATTCGTGCATCGGTCACATTCTCCTGTCGAGATTCGTCATAGCAG
>JBAPVZ010000840.1:0-2841 GCA_049283435.1 Candidatus Dormiibacterota bacterium | reverse complement strand
AGCGGGCGCTTCCTGCTTACCTACCGGCAGCGCCGTCCGCGGGGCGAGACCGCGACCGAGCGAGGCTGGCGCTGCGCGGTCGCGGTGAGCGAGGACGGCGAGCATTTCCGGGATATCTGGTCGGTCGAGAAGTCGGAGCTGGGCACGCCGTCGATGGAGCGGTTCTGCCTCGTGCCGGCGGCTGCCGGGGGCTATGCGCTCTACCTCTGCTACGTCGACCCGGCGGACAACCGCTGGCGAATCGACGTGGTCGAGGCGGCAGCTCCGGACGCGTTCGACGTCCGTCAGCGGACACCCGCGCTGACCGCGGCTTCGACCGGGACCGAGGGCGTCAAGGATCCGTACGTGCTGCGCTTCGGACCGGCCGTGTACCTGTACGCCAGCTACGCGTCGGGCGCGACCCTGGATCCGGCGCGACGGGCCGAGGCGCACCAGACCGCCGACATCTACGCGACCGGCGCCACGACCCACCCGACCGGGTTGGCCGTGAGCCTCGATGGCCGCCGGTTCGCGTGGCAGCCCGGCGTGCTCGCCGTCGGGGAGTCGTGGGATCGCTACCAGTCGCGGCTGAACAGCATCGCCCGCATCGGCGAGGCGTGGATCGGCTTCTACGACGGCTCCCGCAGCGAGGCCGAGAACCACGAGGAACGCTGCGGGCTCGCGATCTCCCACGACCTCCGGCACTGGACGCGGCTGACGACCGACGGCCCCTGGGTCGTTTCGCCGCACGGCTCCGGATCCCTGCGCTACCTGGACGCCGTTCCGGTCGGCGACGAGCTCTGGCTGTACTACGAGTACTCGCGAGCGGACGGGGCGCACGAGTTGCGCCTCAGCAAGGTCCGGACCTGAGCGAACCGCCCCCGGTGTCGGGGCGCCGGTCAGTCCAGGTGAAAGGCCAACCGAAGTCGCGGCGAGGGGCCGCCGCCCTCGCTCACCGGGATCAAGAGATCCCGCATGTGCTCCTGCCAGCGGGCGTTGACCGGGTCGTCGCCGATCCGGCGCTGGTATGTCTCGACGTCCGGCTCCGCCTCCAGGTAGGCGAAGAGGCGCTCTGAGTCCTGATCGAAGTAGATCGAGTAGTTGCGCGCACCTGCACGATGCAGTGCGTCGACCATCTCCGGCCAGATCTCGTCGTGGCGCCGCAGGTACTCGGCCTCCGCGCCGGGCCTGATCCGCAACAGGAATCCAAATCGTTCCACGCAATCCCCCCGTGCTCGGCAGCGCTCCAGACCGCGCGATCGCGGCCCCTCGACTGCGTCAGCGATCCCTGGCAAACGCCGTCCGGCGCCCCGGTGTCGGTGTGTCTCCGCCGACGGTCACCCAGTACTCGACGCCCTCGTGCAGGAGGCCGTCGCGCCGGCGCCAGAACGCCGCCATCCCGAAGCGCTCCTCGGCGACGACCTCGACCTCGGCGACCGCCTCCTCCGGCCCGCCGACCACCCTGCGCACGGTGAGGTGGCCCCACGGCTCCGGGTAGGACCGCTGAAAGTCGATCACGCCCTCCCTGCCCACCAACTCTTCACCGGTGGCCGGCATCTTCACGGTTGCCAGCTCGTGCAGGTAGCTCGCGGCGCCTGCCCAATCCCTTCGCTCGTAGGCGGCGTAGAGCCGTTCGACCTGCTCCGCGGCGTCCACGGTCGCGATCGTAGCATCGCGCCCCCCGTTTGGCTCGCGCGGAGTGCCGGTATTCTCCGAGTTGTGGTCCTGACGAATCCCGCTCTCGACGCGCGCCGCGACCTGCGGGCGGCGGGAGTCGACGAGGTCGAGCGAGAGGCGAGGCGTCGACGCACCTTCGCGGTCATCAGCCACCCGGACGCCGGCAAGACGACGATGACGGAAGCGATCGCGCTCGCGGCCTCGGCGATCACCGAGGCGGGCGCCGTGCACGGCAAGGACGGCCGCCGGGGGGCCACGTCCGACTGGATGGCGATGGAGCGCGACCGGGGCATCTCGATCACGTCCACGGTCCTGTCCTTCGAATACCGCGGCCACATGCTGAACCTGCTCGACACGCCGGGCCACGCGGACTTCTCGGAGGACACCTACCGGGTCCTCACCGCGGTCGACGGCGCGATCATGCTGCTCGACGCCGCCAAGGGGCTGGAGCCGCAGACCCTGAAGCTGTTCGACGTGTGCCGGCATCGGGGAGTCCCGGTGATCGCGTTCGTCAACAAGTGGGACCGGCCGGGACGTGAGCCGCTCGAGCTGCTCGACGAGATCGAGCAGCGCATCGGACTGCACCCGGCCCCGCTCACCTGGCCGGTCGGCATCGCCGGCGACTTTCGGGGTCTCGTCGACCGACCGAGCAGCTCGTTCGTCCGCTTCGGGCGTGCCGCTCCAGGAGCGCTGCCCGAAGAGTCGCACGGCTCCTTCGACGACGCGAGCGCCGAGGCGGGAGACGGCTGGCAGACCGCCATCGAAGAGCTCGCGCTCGTCGACGCCGTCGGCGGCGAGCTCGACGAGACCGCCTTTCTGGCCGGTACCTCCGCGCCCGTCCTCTTCGGCGCTGCGCTGCGCGGTTTCGGCGTCCGGCAGCTGCTCGACACGCTGATCGCGATGGCGCCGCCGCCGTCGGCTCGGCCCGATGCCGACGGGGTGCCGCGTCCGCTCACAGCCCCGTTCTCCGGCCAGGTGTTCAAGGTCCAGGCGAACATGGATGCCGCGCATCGCGACCGCATCGCGTTCGTGCGGATCTGTTCCGGCCGCTTCGAGCGCGGGATGGTCGTCACCCACGCCGGGACCGGGCGGCCGTTCGCGACGAAGTACGCCCACCAGCTCTTCGGGAGAGAGCGCACGACGGCCGAGACCGCCTACCCGGGCGACGTCGTCGGGCTCGTCAAC
>JBAPVZ010000839.1:0-2970 GCA_049283435.1 Candidatus Dormiibacterota bacterium | reverse complement strand
AAGACGACGACGCTGCGCATGCTCGCGGGACTGATCCGGCCCACCGCGGGCACCGCCCTCGTCGTCGGCCAGGCGCCCGGGGCCCCGTCCGGCCTGTCGAAAATCGGCTGCCTCATCGAGGGGCCGGCCTTCTATTCCTACCTCTCCGGCTATGACAACCTGGCCGTCGTCGCCGACTACTGCGGTGCCCCGCGTTCGAACATCCGCGACGTGCTCGACCTGGTCGAGCTGACGCCCCGCGCGGAGCACAAGTACAAGACCTATTCGCTCGGCATGAAGCAGCGGCTCGGCGTCGCGGCGGCACTGCTCAAGCAGCCGGAGCTGCTGATCCTCGACGAGCCGACGAACGGACTCGATCCGCAGGGGATGGCGGACATGCGCAAGCTGATCATCGACATCGGCCGCGGCGACCGGACCGTCCTCGTCTCCAGCCACCTGCTGAACGAGGTCGAGCACATGTGCACCCGCGTCGGTGTCATCCAGCGCGGCCGGGTGATCGCCGAGGGCACCGTCGACGAGCTGCGCAGCGGACCGAGCGTGCTCGAGGTCCGCGCGACGCCGCACGACGAGTCGCGGGCGCTCCTGCAGCGGATGCTCGGCAACGATGCGGTGACGGAGCGGGACGGCCTGTTCCGCGTCCACGCGGAGCCGGAGCAGGCGGCGCAGGTGAATCGGGCGCTGATCGTGGCCGGCGTCGAGGTGAGCCACCTCGCCGTCGCGCGGCGCTCGCTGGAAGATGTCTTCCGTGAGCTGACGGGCGGCGAGGTGGGATTGTGATGTCGTTCACGGTGACCGGCCGCGGTTTCCTGGGCGCGCTGCGCGCCGAGCTGCTGAAGACGGCGAAGCGGTGGTCGCCGTGGGTCCTGCTCATCGTCGAAGCCGTGATCCTGCTCGGGCTCGGCTATCTCTTCGTCTGGTTCATCTACACTCACCCGCCCTCCGGCAGCCAGATCCGAGGCAATCCGACCACGCTGAAGGCAGCGCTCTATCCCGGCGGCTTCGCGTCCAAAGCGGTCGGCGGCAGCGGCCTGGCATCGGTGTTCGCACTGCTCCTCGGCGTGCTGCTGATGGGCAACGAATACGGCTCGGCGACACTGAAGACGCTGTTCACGCTGCGGCCGGCCCGGTTGGAGACGCTGGCGGCGAAGTTCGCCAGCATCGTCATCGCGGTCGCGGTCGGCGTCCTCGGCGTGTTCCTCATCGCGGCACTGGCGAGCATCCTGTTCGCGGCGATCGACGGGCAGCCCCTGAACAACTGGCCGAACGTGGGCCAGATCGTCGAAGGTCTGCTGTCGGCGTGGCTCGTCTGGAGCTGGTGGGCGATCTTCGGGGCGACGCTCTCGATCCTCTTCCAGCAGACGGCGCTCGCGATCGGGATCGGGCTCGCCTACTCGCTCGTGATCGAGGACCTGCTGCTGAACATTGCGGCCTCGGTCGGCGGCACCTTCTTCAAGACGCTGCGCGAATACTTCCCGGGGGCGAACGCGAGCGCGATCAAGAACGCAGTGCCGGTCGTCGGTCAGCACGGCATCTCGGCGACCACGACCACGGCGGCGATCGGCGCCGGGCAGGGGACGATCGTGCTGCTGCTCTACTGCGTCGCCGCGCTCGTCGTGAGCGGGATCGTGATCGTCCGCCGCGACGTCAGCTGAGCGATTTCGCCGCGCCCAGCGAGGTGCCCATCGCCCGCATCTCGACACCTGCCTCCTGCAGGCGGCGCCGGACCTCGCGGGCGAACGCGACCGCGTGCGGGTTGTCGCCGTGGCAGCACAGCGTGTCGACCTGGACGTCGATCACGGTCCCGTCGAGGCAGCGCACCTTGCCCTCGGTCGCCATGCGCAGGGCCTGCTCGGCAGCGATCGCGGCGTCGGAGTGCAGGGCGCCCGGCTGGCGGCGGTCGACGAGCGAGCCGTCCGGGTTGTAGGCGCGGTCGCAGAAGCCCTCGCGCGCGACCGCCAGACCCGCCTCGCGACCGGCGCGCTCGAGCCCGGAGTCCGGCAGCGCGACGAGAAGCAGCCGCTTGTCCACCGCCGCGACACCGGCCGCGATGCCCTTCGCGACCTCGGGATTGCGATTCGCGTGGTTGTAGAACGCGCCGTGCGCCTTCACGTGCTGGAGGGCCACGCCGTGGCGGTGGCAGAACCCCTGCAGGGCGGCGACCTGATAGAGCGTGTCGGTCTCCGCCTCCCGCGCCGAGACGTCGAGCACGCGACGTCCGAAGCCGTCGCGGTCGGGGAAGCTGGGATGGGCGCCGATCGCGACCCCCGCCTCCTTCGCGAGGCGCACCGTGTCGTCCATCACGCGAGGATCGCCGCCGTGCCAGCCGCAGGCGACGTTGGCCGAGGTGAGCACGGGCATCAGCTCCCGGTCGGCGCCGAGCGTCCACACCGAGTAGCTCTCGCCCAGGTCCGCATTGAGATCGACGTGAGGCATGCACCGAGAGTAGGAGTTCGGGGAGCCGGCGGGATTGGCAAGGCATGCCACGGAGGCACGCGCGCAAGGCGCTGGGTGCGACGTTACGCGACGCGTTACGTTGTCTTGTAGATGCCGAGAACGCTCACCTTCCGGCCCCGCAGCGACCAGACGCTCGACCGTCTCGAACGGAGAGCCAAGTTGACGCGTGTGCCCAGGACGGCGCTCGCGGATGGCTACGTCGAGGAGGGCCTGGCGATGGATTCGTACCCGGGCATCGTCTTTCATGGCGGCCCCTCCGGTCGCCGCCCAGCGATGATCGGCGGCCCGGATGTGTGGGAGGTGGTGCAGGTCTTCCTGGCCGAGGACCGCGACGCTCAAGCGACGGCGGAGCACCTGCACCTGCGCCCTGGCCTGGTCGAGGCGGCTCTGAACTACTACGCAGACAACCGTCATGCGGTCGACGAGTGGATCGAGGCGAATCGCACGATGATGGAGGAGGCGGCGGCGACCTTCGGTCGCCGGCAGGCGGTCAGCAACGGGTGAACATTGCGAGCC
>JBAPVZ010000838.1:0-1830 GCA_049283435.1 Candidatus Dormiibacterota bacterium | reverse complement strand
CGCTTCTTCTGCTCATCGCGCTCGCCATCCGGCTCGACGGTCCGGGCCCGATCTTCTTCCGGCAGGAGCGGGTGGGCCGGTTCGGTAGGCGGTTCCGGATGTGGAAGTTCCGGACCATGACCTGCGGCGCCGACAGCGCGATCCATCGCCAAGCGGCAGCCGCCTGGTTCCGGGGCCAGCCGGCCTACGCGTCCGCCTACAAGGACCCGGACGACAGGCGCGTGACGAGAGCCGGGCGCCTGCTCCGTCGAACCGACCTCGACGAGCTGCCGCAGCTGCTGAACGTGCTGGCCGGTGACATGAGTCTGGTCGGCCCGAGGCCGGCGATCCCCTATGAGCTCGACCTCTACGAGCCCGCCTACTTCGTCCGCGAACAAGTGCGCCCGGGCATGACAGGGCTGTGGCAGGTAATGGGCCGGGAGCGGCTGTCGGCGGCCCGGATGATGGAGCTCGACGCCAGCTACGTCGAGCAAGCGCGGCTTCGGCTCGAGGTGTCGATCCTCGCGCGCACGTTCGTGCTCATGGCCCGCCGTCTCGCGCGGTGCACCCGACGAGGAGTGACCACCACATGACGATCGCCTCCGCCTTGCGACACCACCACCTCTGGCTGGTGGGGACGGTTGTCCTCTGCCTGCTGGCGGCGACCGCCGCGACGCACCTCCGCACGCCGACCTATCAGGCAAGCGCTCGGCTCCAGGTCGACGCGACCGACGCCGTCGGCCAGGGCTCGATCGACGTCGCGAGCCAGGAGACCCGGGCGAACCAGCTGATCCAGCTCCTGGAGAGCGAGCCGCTGCTGGCTCGTGTCTGCCACTCAACCGCGATCAGGGGCATGGCCTGCAACCCGGCCACGCTCGGCCGTCAGGTGACCGCGAGTCTCGTCAACAGCACGACCACGATCTCGATCACCGTGACCGCTGCGCAGGCGGCCTCGGCGGCCCTGCTCGCCAATCAGATCGCGGATGAGGTGGTCGGCGACCAGCGACAGCAGGCAACGCAGTTCTACGCCGCACCGATCCAACGGCGCACCGCGCAGCTCCAGCAGGTCGCCGCCCAGATCGCGGGTGAGGAACAGCAGATCAGCCTTATCGAGTCGAATCCCGTTCTCCAACCGGGCGACAAGGACCAGGTCGCGGCGCCCCACTTCACGCAGCTCGATGTGCTCCAGAGTCAGTACGCGAGCCTCGCGACCAATGTCGAGGACCTCCAGCTGACCCAGCTCAGCGCTCAGCAGGCGGTCGCCGTGGCGCAGCGGGCGCAGGTGCCGCCCTTGCCCGAGGATCCCAACCTCCTCCACTATCTGGCGGCGGGTGCGGCGGCCGGCCTGATCCTCGGCTTCCTGCTCATGCTCCTGATGGCGCGCCTCGACCAGCGCATACGCCACGGGCAGGCGTTCGCCGCCGCCGCCGATCTGCCGCTCGTCTTCGAGATACCCTGGCAGCGAGCCGCCGAGACGGTGACCGCCTCCTGCAGTTCAGGCGCCGCGGGCCTCCTCGCGAGACGGCCCGCCGCTCGTTCGGTCCTCGTGGTCGCGTCCGATCGGTCGGCCAACGTCCGCGGGACCGTCTGCCAGCTGGCGGCGGCGATGCACGGCCTGGGCCACGACGTGCGGGTCGTCGTCGAGAAGGGGCTGGAGAGTGAGGCGGCGGTGGTCGCCTCGCGCGAGCGTCATCTCGACACGGTGACGCCCGCCACTGCACTGCGGGCACTCCCGGGATCCGGGGATCGCGAGCCGGGGCCGGTCGATCGTCACCTGGTCGTTTTCGGGGTCGGCGCGCCGGAGCGCTCACCGCTGGCGATGCTGCTCGCGCCGCACGCCGACATCGTGGT
>JBAPVZ010000837.1:0-4132 GCA_049283435.1 Candidatus Dormiibacterota bacterium | reverse complement strand
GGCCGCTTCGCAGGACGAGGAAGCGACCGGGTGCCGGCGTTCGGCCGCTTCACTCGGCGGCGCGCTCAGCCCGGTGCAGGCTCCTCGTCGAGTTCCAGCGCTTCCAGATAGGCGACGACCGAGCGGGTGATCTGCGTCGGCGTCGACGCGCCACTGGTCACGCCGACGCGGTGTGCGCCGCGCAGCCAGGCGTGGTCGATCTCGGCCGGCCCGTCGACCAGGTACGCCCGCTTGTGTCCGAGGGTGCGCACGACCTCGACCAGGCGGTTGCTGTTCGAGGAGCGGTCGCTGCCGACGACGATGACGAGGTCGACGTCGGTGGCAGCCTTTACCGCCGCCTCCTGGCGCTCCTGCGTGGCCCGGCAGATCTCGTTGTGCACCTCGACGTGGGGATAGCGGGCGCGGACCGCGTCGATCAGCTCCTCGGTGTCCCACATGGAGAGCGTCGTCTGGCAGGTGACGGCGACGCGCTCGTTCTTGATGTCGAGGCGCTCCACGTCCTCCACCGTCTGCACGAGATGGACCTTGCCGGGTGCCTCGCCGACGACCCCTTCCGGCTCCGGGTGGCCGTGGCGTCCGATGTAGACGACGTCGGCGCCCCCGCTCGCGAGCTCGCGAACCAGGTCGTGCGTGCGGACGACGTCGGAGCAGGTCGCATCGACGGTCGCCAGCCCGAGCTCGACCGCCCGTTCGCGCACCTGCGGCGACACGCCGTGCGCGGTGAAGATGACGGTGCCGTCATGGATCTGCTCCAGGCCGGCGAGCCGGTTCGGCGGGTCGACGAGCGCGATGCCCTGCGCCTGCAGGTCCTCGGTCGCATGCGTGTTGTGCACCAGCTGCCCGAGCATGTGCACCGGCCCCGCCGTGTCCTCGCGCACCCGCTTCGCGATACGGAACGCGTCGACGACTCCGTGGCAGTACCCGCGTGGGGTGATCCGGACGACTTCCATTGCTCGCGAGTCTACGAAGCCCGGCTCAGGTCAGCAGCGTCCGCACCGTCCCTTCCGGCCCTCCGGTGCCGCGCGTCCGCACGAAGTGCTCCCAGCCGAGCGCGGTCTCGAAGATCTGATCGGCCATGGTCTCCGTGGGGTGGGTCGTATTCGCGGTCCCCCAAGGCCCGTGAGGATCGATCTGCGAGACATGGCAAGCGAGCGCTCGGCGCTTCTCGCCGACCAGGTCGCGCACGTCGACGCGCGCTGTGATCTGCTCGTCCGGCGTCCCCCGCAGCTGCCGCGACGGATCGTCGGCCCCCGGCTGGTCGCGGAACCGCTCCCGGGCCAGCGCCGCGACGCTCGCCGGGATCGCGTGCTGGTAGCAGTGGGCAGGCTCCCACCCCTCGTCGCGCAGCAGGTCGAGCGCCGCCTCCGTCGTCTCGTGGGCCCGGATGTGGTCGGGATGGCCGTAGGTGCCGTCCGCGGTGTAGGTGACGACGAGGGCCGGCCGCTCCTCGCGCAGCACGACGGCGAGGCGCTCGGCGGCGACCGCGAGCGGGGCGCTGTGGAAGCTGTCGGGGGCGTCGTTCGAGGGCTCGCCCGCCATCCCCGAGTCGCGGAAGCCGAGGAGCTCCTGACGGTCGACACCGAGCACTTCGCCCGCCCGGCGCAGCTCCTCGACCCGCACCTCGCCGAGCCGGGGGCGCGTGGTGACGGGATCGTAGACGAAGATCTCGCCCTCCTCCCCTCTCGTCGCGGTGACGAGCACGACGCGGTGGCCGTCGCGGTGCGCGCGCAGCATGATGCCGCCCGTCGAGATCACCTCGTCGTCGGGGTGCGCGTGCACGAGCAGTAGGGTCGCCATCTCGCTCAGGCGCTCCAGTCCGCCGGCCGGCTGCCGAGCAGCGCGTCGACGAGCACGACCATCCCGGCGCCCCCGGGCGCGGGCACCGTCCGGCCGTGCGCCGCCTCCAGGACCTCCGGCCGCGCCCCCTCGACCGCGACTCCGAGCGCCGCCCAGGTCAGCATCGGGACGTCGTTGCGCCCGTCGCCGACCGCCGCCGTCGCCGACTGCTCGATGCCGAGCTTCTCGCACAGCACGGCGAGCGCCCGGCTCTTGTTCGCACGCACGCTCGTCACCTCCAGGTAGGTGGGCATCGAGGTCGCCGCGTAGACGCGGTCGCCGAACCGGTCTCGCACCTCCGGGAGCAGCGCGTCCACCGTCTCTCGCGGGGCGACGATGACGAGCTTCGGCGTCGTCGCGGCGAGCGCCTGGTCGAGATCGCCGACGACGTGGACCTCCATCCCGGCGTGATGCGCATAGTCGCGCGCCTCGGGGCGGTCCTTGGCGACGATCAGCTCGTCGTCCCGATACGCCTGGACATGGATGTCGCGCTCCTCGCAAAAGCGGATCACGTCCATCGCGACGTCGTGCGGCAGCCCGTTGTCGAGCAGCATGCCGCCCTCCGGCGTCCGGATCTGGGCGCCCTGATAGCAGACGAAGGGGCCGTGCAGCTTTAGTCGCTGGATCCAGATCATCGCACCCGGGAACGGCCGGCCGGTGCACGCGACGACAGCGATACCCGCCTGCTGCGCACGCCCCAGCGCCTCCACGTCGCGGTCGTCGACGTGGAGGTCGGGACTGACGACCGTGCCATCGAGGTCGAGCGCGAGCAGCTTGATCGGGGTCATTCGAGCACCTCCGGGTTGACCGCGTTCGGCGGCCTCTCTCCACCAAGGACGGCGAGCACGTTGCGGACGGCGGCGACGCACATGCGCGAGCGCGTCCCCACGGAGGCGCTGCCGAGGTGCGGCGAGAGCACGAGCGAATCCAGGCTCCGTAGTTTCGCAGGCACCGCCGGCTCACGCTCGTAGACGTCGAGGGCGGCGGCGAACAGACGGCGCTCCGCGAGGGCGGTGGCGAGCGCAGCCTCGTCGACGACCGGGCCGCGGGCGGTGTTGACAAGAATCGCCGTCGGCTTCATCAGCGCGAGCTCGGGCGCGCCGATCAGGTGGTGCGTCGCCTCGGTGAGCGGCACGTGGAGGCTGACCACGTCGGCCTCGCCGAGCAGGTCCGGCAGCGAGCGGTACCCGACTCCCTGCTCCGCGTCCTCGTTGGCGGGCAACCGGCGACGCTGGTGGTAGAGCACCCGCATCCCGAAGCCGCGCCCGCGCCGGGCAACCGCCTTCGCGATCCCGCCGAAACCGACCAGGCCGAGCGTCGCGCCGTACACGTCCTGACCGAGCAGCTGGTCGAGCGCCCAACCCGTCCAGCGGCCGCTCCGCACCAGGCGGTCTCCCTCCGGCAGACGGCGAGCGGCGGCCAGGACGAGCGCGAACGTCAGATCGGCAACCGTCTCCTCCAGGACCCCGGCGGTGTTGGCGACGACGACGCGATGGTCGGCGGCGGCCGCCAGATCCACGTTGTCGACGCCGGTCGCGACCGTCGCCACCACGCGCAGGCCGGGCGTCGCCAGCACGTCCGCGTCGAGGCGGTCGCGAAACTGGCAGACGATCCCCTCACAGCCGGCGGCCGCGGCTGGCATGGCCTCCCCCTCGGCGCCCGTCCGGACCTCGCAGACCTCCTCCAGGATGGCGGGGGCGGGCGCGAGCAGCGGGTGGGTGACGAGCACCCGGGGGCGCCCGCTCATCGCGGAGGCGCGGGCGGTGAGGGGCGGCGATCGAGACCCCGCACAACCGCCTCGGCGACGGCGGCAGCTCGCTCGGCGGCGCTGCAGTTCGTGATCTCGACGCCGGCCACCGCACTCCCGGCCGCGATCTCGCCGAGCAGGGCCTCGAGCTCGTCCAGCCCGAGACCACCGGGGACCGGGAAGGCCCCGCCGGGAAGCACCGACGGGTCGAGAACATCGAGGTCGAGGTGGAGGAACACCTCGCGGCCGGTGACCGCCCGCGAAGCCGCCGCCGTTGACGCCTGGTGCACCTCGGCGGCGGCGAGCAGCTCACGCTCGCCGGGATCGAGGTCGCGGGCGCCGCAGAGCACGACCTGGCGGGGGTCGAGGCCGGCGCCGAAGCCGCTGTCCCAGACACCGCAGGGGGCGGACAGGCACATCCCGCCGAGGAACCCGGACGGCGACGTGGCGGGCGAGTTGAAGTCCCCGTGCGCGTCGATCCACAGCACGAGGGCCGCCGGCCGCCGGCGCGCCACTTCAGGCAGCGTCGAGAGCGCGATAGTGCAGTGC
>JBAPVZ010000836.1:0-1990 GCA_049283435.1 Candidatus Dormiibacterota bacterium | reverse complement strand
CTCTTGCCGTCTTCGTGTGACATTCGTTCGACCGACGGCGTTCACAACGCCCGGCATGCAAACAGCGCGATCCCCTGATGAGAACTCCCGGATGACTCTCGCCACGAGCGGTCTGCACCATGTGACGGCGATCGGCGGCGACCCGCAGCGCAACCTCGACTTCTACGTGCGCACTCTCGGCGTGCGGCTGATCAAGCGCACGATCAACTTCGACGACCCCGGCACTTACCACCTCTATTTCGGCGACGGCGAAGGGCGGCCGGGGACGCTGCTCACGTTCTTCGCCTGGGCCGGCGCGCAACGCGGACGGCGCGGCGCCGGGCAGGCGACGACGACCACGTTCTCGGTCCCGGCGGCGTCGCTCGAGTGGTGGCACGCGCGGCTGCAGGCGGCAGCGCAGGCAACGGGCGCTATCGAGCGGCGGGACGGCGAAGCGTCGTTCACGTTCGAGGATCCCGACGGGCTGCTGCTCGCGCTGGCCGGCAGCGAGCACGACCCGCGTCCCGGCTGGCAGCAACCGGACGGCGGCACGGTGCCGGCGGCGGACGCGATTCGCGGGCTGCACTCGACGACGCTGACGGTGAACGACCCGGCCCCGACGGTCGCGCTGCTCGAGGCGCTCGGCCTGCGTCAGGTCGGCGAGCCGGCGGGGCGCCTTCGATTCGCAGCGGGCGACGGCCGTCCGGGGGCGCTGCTCGACCTCGTCGTCGACCGAGATGCCCCACGAGGGACGGTCGCGCGGGGCACCGTGCACCACGTCGCCTGGCGGACGCCGGACGATCGGACCCAGGGCGCGTGGCAGGCGCAGCTCGCCGAGCTGGGTGCGAACGTGACGCCGGTGCAGGACCGGCAGTATTTCCACTCCATCTACTTCCGCGAACCGGGCGGGACGCTGTTCGAGATCGCGACCGACGGTCCCGGCTTCGCGATCGACGAGCCGAAGGAGGCGCTCGGCTCGAGCCTGCGCCTGCCCCCCTGGTTCGAGCACCGCCGCGCGCAGATCGAAGCCGCCGTGGCACCGCTCGAGCTGCCTCCCGAGAACAATCCCGAGCTGGCCGGGCGTTCGAGGCGCGAGGCGTGAACGCGCTCGACCCGCTGACCTACGAGTACCGCGCCGGGAGCGGGGACGGGCCGGTGCTGCTGCTCCTGCACGGCACGGGAGGCGGTCCCCGGGACCTGGTCGGGCTCGCCGACTTCCTGGCGCCGGGAGCGACGATCCTGGCGCCCCAGGGCCCGGTGTCGGAAGGCGGCTACGCGCGCTGGTTCCGCCGGCTCGCCGAGGGCGTGTTCGATACCGAGGACGTTCGCCGGCGCGCGAACCAGCTCGCCGGCTTCATCCTCGCCGCCGGTCCCGAGCACGGGCTCGACGAGCGGCCGCTCGTCGCGGTTGGTTTCTCGAACGGCGCGAACATCGCGGCGGCGACGCTGCTGCTGCGGCCGGACGCGCTGCGGCAGGCGATCCTGTTCGCGACGATGGCGGCCCTGCCCGATCCGCCGGCGCTCGACCTCTCGCGCTCGCGGGTCTTCCTTTCCAACGGGGAGCGTGACCCGATGGCGCCACGCCCCGCAGCCGACCGGCTCGTCGACGACCTTCGCACTCGCGGTGTGGACGTCACCGTCGAGTGGCACGGCGGCGGGCACCAGGTGACGGTCGAGGGGCCAGAGGCGGCGCGGCGCTGGCTGGAGACGCTCCCGGCGGCAGGCTGAGAACCCAGCGCGGAAGCGTCGGGCGCCGGCGCCGCGCCCCCGCGGCCGGTCTCCGCCAGGGTCGGCGGCAGGGCCCACGTGACCACGTTTGTAGGAGCTGGACCGTACCGTTCGGTTCATGGTGCGCATCGGGATCCGGGATCTCAGACAGAATCCGAGCGCCGTCCTGCGGCGCGTCAAGGCCGGCGAGGCCGTCGAGATCACCGAGCGCGGCAGAACCGTGGCGAGGATCGTGCCGGCGACACCGTCGGACGATCCGCTGATGCGCCTGATCGCTGAGGGA
>JBAPVZ010000835.1:0-2868 GCA_049283435.1 Candidatus Dormiibacterota bacterium | reverse complement strand
CCACGAAACTCCGCAGGCTCCGTTTCGCGGGGGCCCCGGTGGAAGCACCCACCCTCGACATGACCGGGGAGCCGGTGCCGATCGAGATGGTGCGGCGCATCTTCTGCGATTGCCAGCTGACGCCGCTCGCGCTCGGTCAGGACGGCAACGTGGTCGGGGTCGGGCGCTCCAAGCGGACCTTCACCGCGGCCCAGCGCAAGGCGATCGCCCGGCGTGACGGCGGCTGTGCGTTTCCGGGGTGCGGGCGCGACCCGAGCTGGTGCGACGGACACCATCTGGTGCCTTGGTATTTGGGCGGCAGCACGGAGGTCGACAATGGATCCCTCCTCTGCCGCGGGCATCATGTGCGCGTCCACGACGAGCATTGGACGCTCGTCCGCGATCTTGTCACCGGCACCTTCGACGCCATCCCGCCCTGACCTCCGCCGGCGCTCACTCCCGCGCAGCATCGGGTGGATCACGGGCCGTTGGCTGGGAAACGTCCTCCGGGCGGCTGGGCTCAAGCCTGAACCGGCTCGGCGGTTGACGTCCAGTCAGTAGGATCCGTTGGTGGCTCCGCGCGGCGACAGCACCGCACACCTGCTGCTCCTCCATGGCGAGGAGTCGTTTCTCGTCGACGACGAGGCGCGCACGACGCTCGCCGGCTGGCGCGAGGACCTGGTCTCGGACTTCGGTTACGACCAGCTCGACCCGAGCGGGCTCACCGCGGCGCGGCTGCGCGACGCCATCCTGCAGGGCCCGTTCCTCGATCCGTATCGCGTCGTCTCCGTGCGTGGCATCCCGGCGCGCCGCGCCGACGGCCTCGCGGCCGCGCTGACGGAGGTCCCGGAGACAACGCGGGCGGTTCTCACGGTGCAGGGGCGCCTCGGCACGACAAGCAAGCTCGTCAAGGCGGTGAGCGCCGCCGGCGGCAAGGTGACGCAGCATGCGATGCTGCGCAACCGCGCCCTCCAGGACTGGGTCGCGCGCCGGGCCCGCGAGCTCGGATTGCCGCCGATGGCCGGCGCACTCGTCGGACGCCTGGTGCGGCCGGACCTGTCCGTGCTCGACGCCGAGCTGCGCAAGCTCGCCGCCTACCAGGCGGGCGGCAACCAGCTCGACCAGGCCGCGATCAAGGACCTGGTCGTCGCCGATCGGCAGGACGACATCTTCCGGCTCACCGATCACCTGCTGCCCCACCCCAGCGGCGATGCCTGGCGGGTCGCCGGACAGCTGCTGCAGCGCGAGCCGCCGACGACGATCGCCTACCGGCTCGCCCGGCACCTGTCGCTCGTGCTCGAGGTGCGGGCGCGGCAGGAGCGGGGCGAGCCGCTCTCCAGCGTGCAGGCGGAGATGTCAGAGCACCCGTTCGTGATCCAGAAGGCCTACGACGCGGCGCGGAGCTCCGAGCTGCGGCAGTTGGAGCACGGACTGCGCGCACTGCTCGACTACGAGTGGGAGGTGAAGTCAGGCCAGATCGACGCCGAGTGGGGCCTGCTCACAGTCCTGAGCCGCTTTTGAGCCATCGCGCCCGGTACCACGGCGGGGCAAACGCAAAAAGCCCCCGCTCGATGTCGAGCGAGGGACGCGAAGAGGAGGGGCGCCGCCTACTCGGCGGGCGCCGTCTGCGCTTCGTTCAGCCGCTTCTGGATGCGTGACTTGCGGCGGGCCACGTTGTTCGGGTGCAGGATGCCCTTGGCAGCCGCCCGATCCAGCGAGGCGATGGCCACCGTCGCCAGCTCCGGCGTCTCCTCGACACCGTCGACCAGACCTCGGCGGAACTTGACGATGTGCGTCTTCACCGCCGAGCGCACCGACCGGTTGCGCAGGGTGCGCTTCGCCGTGCGCCGGATGTCCTTTTTGGCGGACCGGATGTTAGCCACGAATCATCTCCCGGGTGGAGTGGAACACGAAGCTAGGATTATAGGCCATGCCCGAGTTCGCCCTGGGTGACAAGCGCCCTCGCATCGATCCCGACGCGTTCGTCGCTCCGACTGCGACGATCATCGGCGACGTCGAGATCGGCGCCGGCGCGAGCATCTGGTTCGGAGCCGTGCTGCGTGGCGACGAGTCCTCGATCCGGATCGGCGCCGGCTCCAACATCCAGGACAACGCGGTCGTGCACTGCTCCCATGACCTGCCGACGATCGTCGGCGACAACGTCACCGTCGGTCATTCGGCGCTGCTCGAAGGGTGCGTCATCGAGGATGGTGCGCTCGTCGGCATGGGAGCGATCGCGCTCCAGCGGAGCCGGCTCGGGGAGGGCTCCATCCTGGCCGCCGGGTCGCTACTCAAGGAGGGGCAGGAGATTCCGGCCGGCAAGCTCGCGGCGGGCGTCCCGGCAGCGGTCAAGAAGGACGTCGACGGTGCGAGTCGCTGGCGCGGCCGGCCGGCACGCGTCTACCGAGAGCTGGCCGGCACCTATCGCGACTCGCTCGCGCCGCGGTCCTGAGCGAGCTCGGCGGCACTGTGAGCGCGGAGACGATGCACCTCGCCCTGCCCGCCCGTGCCAAGGTCAACCTCTGCCTGCACGTCGAACGCCGCCGTCCCGACGGCTACCACGACCTGCGCACCCGCTTTCAGGCGCTCGCCCTCCACGACCTGCTGCTCGCCGAGCGGTCGTCCGGCCGGACGACGCTGGACGGCGGCTGCGACGACGATCTGGTGCTGCGCGCGGTCGCGGCGCTGGAGCGCCGGGTGAAGAAGCCGCTGCCGACCCGCCTCCGCCTCGAAAAGCGCATCCCGGCCGGCGCGGGCCTGGGCGGCGGCAGCAGCGACGCCGCGACGACGCTCCGCCTGCTCGCCCGCCTGCACCGGCTCGACCTGGACCTGACGCCGGTGGCGACCGAGCTCGGTGCGGACGTGCCGTTCTTCCTCGCCGGCGGCGCC
>JBAPVZ010000834.1:0-14239 GCA_049283435.1 Candidatus Dormiibacterota bacterium | reverse complement strand
CCGCTCCGCCTCGATCATCTGTTCACGGCCTCGGCGTCCATCTTGAGCTGACCGTAGGCGCACGCGTCATCTCGACCATGATCGCGGTGCGGCGTCCGACCAGCCGAACAGCGCGGACGACGTCGGTGCGGTCGACCCGGCGTTCGTACAGCGAGCAATTGGCCATACCCCCCTTGGCCGCCTGGTCACGCAACGCGAGGTGGCCGAGATCGTCGCCGCGCTCTGCGGCCCGAACTTTGCGTGTGTGACGGGGATCACGATCCCGATCGACGGTGGGTGGCGCCTGAACCGGTTCTGACGCAGTCGCAGGCCCCACGCCGTATCTGTAGGAGGCGGCCTCGTCGTGCCGCCCACGCGTGCGGACCTGCTCCCTACCGGCGCGTTGGGTGGAGCAGCACTGGCAAGGTATGCAAAGCCGGAACGGCTGCCGCGCGCGAGGCTTTTGGACGGTCCCCACGGGATAAATGACCGATCAAAGTTTGCTATGATCGGTCAAATCATCGAGGCGGGCGATGCGGAGCCAAGCCGAGTGGAGGGGACGAGATGACGGACGGACTGTGGGTGCCGACGAGCACTCGGCCGGTGCTGATGGGTACGAGGCATCTCGTCTCGGCCGGCCACTATCTGGCTGCCGAAGCCGGGAACCGGATCCTGTCGGCAGGCGGCAACGCGATCGACGCCGGCGTCGCCACCGGAGTCTGCATCAACGTCCTGCAGTGCGATCTGACGAACATCGGAGGTGTCGCCCCGATCGTCGTCTATCAGGCCGCGAGTGGCAAGGTGGAGACGATCAGCGGGCTCGGCTGGTGGCCCAAGCGCACCGACCTCGATTACATCCGAAACGACTGTGGCGGCGCCCTCCCCGGCGGTGCGCTGAACGCCGTCGTCCCCTCGGCGATGGACGCCTGGCTTGTCGCGCTGGAGCGCTACGGCACCAAGCCACTGGCCGAGGTGCTCGCCCCCGCGATCGAGCTCGCCTCCGATGGCTTCGCGATGCATCCGGTGATGCACGACACGTTGAGCTCTGGCCTCGGCAGGAACCTCCACCAGGATCCGGCGATGGCCACGGCGTTCTTCCGGGACGGCCAGCTGCTCCCGGTCGGCGCCCTGGTCCGACTCCCCGAGCTCGCCCGCACCCTGGAGCTGTTGGTCGAAGCCGAGCGCGGCGCACACACCCGGCAGGGGGGCATTCGAGCGGCCCGCGACCGCTTCTACACCGGCGACATCGGCGAGGCGATCGCGAGCACGAGCGCCGAGCGCGGAGGCTGGCTCGCCGCGGACGACCTGGCCGAATTCCACGTCGAGGTGGAGCCGGCGCTGCGCACGACCTACCGCGGCGTCGAGGTCTTCGGCTGCCCACCCTGGTGTCAGGGCATCGTCGCGCTCGAGACCCTTTCGATCCTTGACGGCTACGACCTGGCCAGCCTGGAGCCAGGCGGCGCCGACGCCTTCCACCTCATCGTCGAAGCACTGAAGGCCGCGTTTGCGGATCGCGATCGTTATGTCGGCGATCCCCGCTTCGTCGAGGTGCCGGCGGACGGCATGCTTTCACCTGACTATGCGGCCCGCTGGCGTGAGCGTATCGACCTGTCCAGGGCAACCTCCGGGATGCCCGAGCCGGGCGATCCCTGGGAGTACTCGAGTCTCGCCCACGCCAAGCCGGATCGCTGGCACTTCCCCGAGCCGGTCCCGGGGACGCCGCCGCCCGACACCAGCTATCTCTGCGTCGTCGACCAGCACGGCAACGCGTTCAGTGCCACGCCGAGCGACGGCATCGGCGGCGCCGCGATCGTCGCCGGGTACGGCTTCGCGATCTCCGAGCGCGGCGCGCAGTCCTGGGGCGATCCCACGCATCCCAGCGCGGTAGAGCCGAAGAAGCGACCACGGCTCACGCCTGCGCCCGGCATGGTGCGGTTCCCGGACGGGCGAATCATGCCCTATGGCACACCCGGCAACGACGTCCAGCCGCAGGCGATGGTCCAGTTCCTGGTCAACCTGCTCGACTTCGGTATGGACCTTCAGCAGGCGGTCGAGGCACCGCGCCTGGCGACCTACAGCTTCCCCGCCTCGTCCCATCCACATCCGTACCGGCCCGGGCTCGGCCGCATCGAGAGCCGCGTTGCAGCCGACGTAGTCGACGACCTGCGGAGCCGTGGCCATCGGCTCGAGCTCTGGCCCGAATGGATCGGCGTCGCGGGCTCGCTCGGAGCGGTCCTCCAGAGCGAGGAGCCACCGATTCTTCACGGTGCCGCCGACCCGCGGCGCACCGCCTACGTCATCGGACGCTGAGGGAGTCGAGGGGAGTAGGGCATGGACCACATCGTCGTCGTCGGGGGCGGGATCGTCGGATCGAGCGCGGCCTACGAGTTGGCCTCTCGAGCGGCCAAGGTGACCTTGGTCGACCGGGAGGACCAGGGGTATGCGACCCAGGCCGGGGCGGGCATCGTCTCCGGCGCCAGCACGCGGGAGCGCAGACCGGAGTGGCTGTCACTCATGGAGCTCGCGATCGCTCACTATCCGGGCCTCATCGAGCGTCTGGCCGACGACGGCGTCCAGGAGAGCGGGTACAGCCCTGCCGAGGGGTTGATCGTCGCGCAACCCGAGGAGCAGGCCGCGTTGGAGGAGCTGGCCGGGCGGCTCGAGGTGCGCGCTGTCGGTGCCTCCGAGCGGCCCAGTTCGATCGAGCTGCTCGCGCCCGGTGAGCCGCAGCGCCTCTTTCCCGGCATCGCCGAGCACCTCTCGGCGATCCATCTCGGCCGCGCCGCACGAGTTGACGGCCGCGCCTTTCGCCTGAGCCTGCGCAAGGCGCTTCAACGCCGTGGCGGCGAGGTGGCCACCGGCGACGCGACGCTGGTGGTGGAGGGTGGGCGCGTGACCGGGGTCGCCGTCGGAGGGAGGACGATCCGCGCCGACGCGGTCGTGCTCTGCACCGGTGCCTGGGCTTCTGAGCTGACGCGCCGGCAGCTCCCGGAATTGCCGATCGCGCCCCAGCGCGGGCAGATCCTGCATCTCGCCGTACCCGACCACGACACCGGCCGCTGGCCGTTCGTCGTCGGGTTCCACAGCCACTACCTGCTGCCCTTCCCCGATCGGATCGTGGTTGGGGCGACCCGCGAAACGGGCTCCGGCTTCGACTACCGGTTCACCGCTGCGGGCGTTCGGGAGGTGCTGTCCGAAGCCTTGCGGATCGCTCCGGGCCTCGGGCCGACGACGCTTCGCGAGATGCGCATCGGCTTCCGGCCACTGAGCACCGACGGCCTGCCGATCCTGGGGCCGGTCCCAGGAGTGGAGGGGCTGACCCTGGCGACCGGCACCGGCCCATCGGGTCTGACCGTGGGACCCTTCTGCGGCGCTGTCGCGGCCGGCCTGGCGCTCGGTGCGTCGTCGCCGCTCGATCTCCGCCCTTATGCCCCCGAGCGGCGGTCGGCTGCGGCCTGAGAGCGAGGTCCGCTCCCGGAGAGGGCGAGCACGGTGCCGAGGGGGGGTGGAGCAGTGAGTGGAGGAGTGATGAGGATGGGAGACGGGATGGAATCGGGACGCGGGCTGAGCCGGCGCACGTTTCTGCAGCGCTCCGGCAGGGGCCTGGCGGGGCTTGCCGCGGTCGGTCCGGCGTCGATCATGCTCGCCGCCTGCGGCGGGGGCTCGACAGCGAAGTCCGGGGGAACGGCGCTGAAGCCGAAGCAGGGCGGACACCTGATCTACGGCATGAACGACATCACCGGCCTCAACCCGATGATCACGCACGACACGACGTCGGAAACCATGGCGCGCCTGCTCTTCGATCCGCTGATCCAGGTCGACAACAACCAGATGCCGGTGCCGATCCTGGCTTCGATGCCACCGACGGTGTCCTCGGACGGGCTGACGTACACCTTCAAGTTGCGTTCCGGTGTCAAGTGGTCGGACGGAACGCCGGTTACCAGCGACGACGCCCTCTGGACCTGGCAGCTGATCTTCCAGCCGCAGTACGCGGCCATCGCCTACGAGTACCGCGGTCAGGCGGTGGAGACGATCGACAGCGTCGGCGCGCCCGACGGCGCCACGTTCCAGGTCAAGACCAAGCACGTCTACGCTCCCTTCCTGATCACCTTTGGCACCCTGCCCATCCTGCCCAAGCACGTGCTCGCGTCGGTGCCGGTGGCCCAGTTCAACACCATGCCCTTCAACAGCGCGCCGACCGTCACGAACGGCCAGTTCAAGTTCGTCAGCTGGGACAAGGGGTCGGCCCTGACGCTGGCCCGTAACGAGTCCTACTACCGGGGCGCGCCCCACCTCGCAGGCCTCGTCAACAAGGTCGTCGTCGGCGATCCGTCGCAGTCCCTCAAGACGGGCGAGATCGACGTCTCCGACCTGCTCAATCCAGCCGACATCAGCCAGTTCAGCGGCACCACCGTCAAGGTCCAGACCTCGAGAGAGGACGAGATGCTCTACATGCGCCCGAACCTGGATCCGAAGAAGGCGGGCTACCAACTCTTCGGCGACGTCCGCGTCCGCCAGGCCCTCATGTGGGCCCTCGATCGTCCCGCGATCGTCAAAGGCATCTTCCTCGACAACACCGCTGTCGTCGCCGACTCGATCTGGGCCGGCGGCTGGGCCTATGACCCGAACGTGAAGCCCAAGTACACCCACGATGTCAAGAAGGCGGGGGCACTGCTCGACGCGGCCGGCTGGAAGAAAAGCTCCGGTGGCGTCCGGGCCAAGGACGGGCTGCAGATGAAGTTCGCCTGTGTCGTCAACTCGGGTCAGCAGTCCTGGGTCCAGATGGTCGAAGCCATCCAGCAGCAGTGGTCTGCGATCGGCGTTCAGATGACGCTCCAGAGCGTTCAGGACTCCACCTGGATCACTCAGCTCGAGGACACTCGCGAGTTTGACATGATTATCGATGAGAAGGCCTTCGGCCTCTACGATCCCGACCCCTCCCAACTCCTCTCCTCGGCAGCCGCCCAGGTGGGGGGTGAGAACGCGGGGGACTATAGAAGCCCCGAGGTGGACTCACTCCTCCAGAAGGCCTTGCAGACCGTCGACCGCACCGAGCGGAAGCAGGCCTACGCGCAGCTCGCCGATCTGGTCATGGAACAGCTGCCGATGCTTCCGGTCGTGGCCATCAACAACATCTGGGGCGTCAACACGCGGGTCCACGGCATGAATCTCGGTCCCACCACGCAGTTCCAGAACGCCTACTGGATGAAGGACGTCTGGTTGGACGGCGGCCAGTGAGTGGGCGACCTCGCCTCTGGCGGATAGCATGGGAGCGCTCATGACCGGCCAGCCCGCATATGCGCGAATCCGCGAACGTGTGCGGGAGCAGATTCTGTCCGGGGTCTGGGCGGCCGGCACCAAGCTTCCGACGGAGGCCCAGCTGCAGGCGGAATACGGTGTCGGCCGGGTGACGGCGCAGCAGGCGTTGCGGGACCTCGCGAAGGAGGGGATGATCACGCGCCACCGCGGTCGCGGCAGCTATGTCGCCGAATCGCTGCACGAGCAAAGCCTGCTCAAAATGGTCAATTTCCTCGGCTCGGGACCCGAACTCCCGGGCACGCACGAGGTGCTTTCGGCGCGGGTCGTGCCGGCTGGAGATCTCGACCTGCGGCGGGCGGGCGCTGCGACTGACGAGCCGGTCTTCGACATTCGGCGAACGAAGGGTGATGGGGGACAGCTCGTCGCATTGGAGCGGACGCATGTGCCCTTCCGCCTCGCCCCGCATCTGCTGAAGGAGCCGCTGGAAACGGTGACCATCTATGACTATCTGCGGCGGCAGGGCGTGCGTCTCGGTCGGGCGCGAATGTACGTGCGGCCCTATCAGTTCGACGCCGCCGAGGCATCGCTCCTGCGAACTGATCCGAACGCACTCGGCTTTGCCTGGGAGCGGATCACCTACCTTGAAAGCGGCGGGTGGGCTGAGGTCGCTTGGTTCACGCTGCGCGCGGACGCAGTCGACTTCTTCGTGGAGTATGACGTCAGGACGGCTCGTAACCGCTAACGCGGTCGGTGCCGTGCCCATCCAGCCGATCCGCCCGGACCTTGTCCGGCGGCGGCACCCTCCAACACCACGCCCTGGACACGAACCGCGCTTCGCCCTACGATGGCGACGCTTGGAGCGAGGCTCGGTTTCCTCAACCAGACCAGCTCCAGATCGAGAAGCGGGGTCGAAGCGGGGGAGGGACGTCATGCACCGTTCACGTCGGAGCGCGGTTGCTTTGTCGATTGCGGCAGCGCTGCTGGCCCTCGGCTGCGCCGGTGGCAGCGCGCCCACCAGCCAGCAGCTCGCCTCGGACCAGACGCTCAGCTTCCCGCTGATCGCGGGCAGCGACATCACGACCCTGGATCCCGAGCAGACCGAGAGCGTCGTGGACATCGCTTTCACCAATGAGATGTTCGGCGGCCTCCTCAAGTTCGACAAGAACCTCAAGATCCTGCCGTACGCGGCCTCCTCGCTACCCACCGTCTCACCCGATGGCCGAACGTACGTCTTCCACCTCCGTCACGACGTCAGGTTCTGGAACGGCGATCGGGTCACCTCGAAGGACGTCCTCTACAGCTGGAACCGGACCGCCCAGCTGCAGGGCTCCTATGCCGGGGCGTTTCAGCCCGTCGTCGGCTACAACGAGGTCGCTCACGAGCAAGCCAAGACGATGAACGGGCTGACCGCGCCCGATCCGTACACGGTCGTCGCCCACCTGCAGTATCCAGCCGGCTACTGGGAGACCGAGGTCGCGATCTGGGCGGCTAACCTTCTCGATCAGAATGCGGTGGATGCCGGGGGAGGCTCGTGGTGGAGCAATCCCGCCACCGCGGTCGGCATTGGACCCTTCAAGCTCAGCCAGTACACCGCCAACTCCTCACTCGACCTGGTTCCGGTGAAGAACTGGTGGGCCGGATCGACGGGGACGCTGACCCATGTCCACATCGACGAGGGCGTTGACGGAGCTTCAGCGGTGAAGAAGTTCGAGGCCGACGGCTACGGCGTCATCGGTCCCGCAGGCAACCATCCGCCGGTGACCGACATCCTGCGCTACGAGAAGGATCAGACGAAGCGCTCCCTCCTGCACATCTTCCCGTCGGCCGGGACGGCCTGGCTCGGCTTCAACTTCACCGGAAGCAGCCCGTTCGCGCCCAAGCCGGGAATCTCGCCTGGCGACCCTACGCAGGGCCTGGGCCAGGACCTCGGCCAACCGGGCCGCCAGGCGTTCGCCGGGGGCATCAGCAAGGGACAGCTCGCGGACATCACCTGCGCCGGGGCGACGACCTGCTCACCGGCGGCGCATGGTCTGATCTCGAAGGGGTTGGCCGGCAACCTGGGCAGCGAGACCGACCCCATGGCGACCTATGACCCTGCCAAAGCGAAGGCCGAGTACCAGCAGTGGGACCCGCACGGTGCCAAGGCAGCCTCCACCAGGCTCGAGTACATCACGGGGCCGACTGCCGACGAGACCTTTCAGAATGTCCAGGCGCAACTGAGGAGCACCCTGGGGGTGAGCATTCAGCTGTATCCGGTGGATGCGAAGACGGCGCTCGCGGATCGTTCGAACCACCGAGCCAACCTGTTCTCGATGAACTGGTTTGCCGACTACAACCATCCGCAGGACTGGTACGACAATCTTTGGGTCTGCGCCACGGCTCACAATGGTGGCGAGAACTTTTGGGGCCTTGCAATCCACAGATGGATCAGATCGTGACCCAGGCGGACCAGATGCCGCTCAACGCAGCCCTGACCCGATACGCGGCCGCGTACACGCTGATGGAGAAGCAGAGCTACGCGGCGCCGCTCTACTACTCGACGAACCCGTTCTTCGTCCAGAAGTGGGTCTCCGGTGAGGGCAACAACGGCCTCTACGATGCCGATTGGACGGGCGTGAAGATCCTCCAGCACTGAGCCAGGCGCCAACCGAATCCGGCAGAGAGTCGCATCGGGGCGTCTATGACTATCGATTCGATTCGGTTTCGATATCCAGTGCTACGACGCGGTTTCGATGGGTGCACCTTCGGTCACTCGCCAGGGCGGGCAACCGCCCCGTCCGCCGGACATCGTCGGGCGGGACCCGATCCCGCGAGGGGAGCAGGCCCGGCTGCGAGTGCTGCGCGCCGCCCTCCTGGTGCTTGCCGAGCAGGGCGTGGCCGGATTCACGGTAGAGGCCGTCGCCCACCGGGCCGGAGCCAGCAAAGCGACGATCTACCGGCATTGGAAATCGCAGGGCGCAATGCTCGTCGACGCGATGGGACTGACCTTCCGGCCCTTCCCGGTGCCTGCGACCGGACAGCTGCGGACCGACCTGATCGAGCTGATCTCCAGGCAGAGAGCATTGGTCGGCGGGCAGCCGTTCCCACGGCTGATGGCTGCCTTCATCGATGCCGCTGAACGCGATCCCGCCCTGAGGAGGCTCCACCAGCAGATCACCGAGCGCCGCCGCGATCCCGTCCGCCAAGTCCTGTCCGAGGCCCGCCGGCGCGGCGACCTACCCGTCACCGCCGACCTCGAGCTGGCCATCGACCTCCTGACCGCCCCTGCCTTCTACCGGCGCTTCGTCGCCCACCAGCCAATCCCTCGCCAGTACGCCGCGTCGGTCGTAGATCACGTGCTGCGCGCGATCGGGCACCCGCCATCTTGAGACCGTTCCGGCGCGGGATCGGCGGACCGCACGGGCTGGTCGCTGACTCCGGCCGGCGGCGTACCCGTACAGCGATGCTGTGCGTGGTACGACAATCGCCTAGATAGAGCACGCGATCTGCGGAGCAAAGGAGGGGAGACGACCATGGCGTTTTTGAGTACCGATGTCTTTCGTCATCGCCAGGAGGCGCTCGGCGAGCTGATGCGAGAGCACGACCTGGACGCGATCGCGATCGCGACGCCGGACAACTTTCTCTTCTTCACGAACTACTTCCTCGACGTCGCACCGTGGGAACGCCCGGTGCTCGCCGTCTACCCGCGCAGCGGAGCGCCGTTCGCCGTCATGCACGAGCTGTCGACGAACGGGATCCGCATGGCCCGGGAGCGGGGCACCCTGTGGCTCGACGACGTCACGCTCTACGGCGAGCATCCTCGCCTGAGCGGCCGCCTCCCGCTGCTGCCCCAGTGGCCGGCGCTCGTCGCTGGGCTGCTCCGGGAGCACGGACTGCGGCGAGGTTCCATCGGGACCGACGCCGCCTCGGCCGGGCTCGTGCAGGCGGTCGAGGGCCTCGGGGGAGGGCGCCTGGTGCCGATGGAGAAAGACCTCCGACCGCTGCGCTGGGTGAAGACGTCCGAGGAGCAGGTGTTGCTGCGGCAGGCCGCGGCGCTGAGCGATTGGGGTCAGGAACGCTACCGCGAGAACCTGCGCGTCGGGCGCCAGGTGCAGGAGCTCGACTTCTTCACCGCATCGCAGCTCGCCGAAGAGGCGGGATCGCGCGTCCCCGGCGAGCACGTGGAGTGCCGCGTCATGAGCGTTCGCGGGCCGGACTCGGCGGCCCCGCACGGCACCGGTGCCCCGACCGGCGCCCGGATCCAGGCCGGCGACGGGATCGTGAACATCATCATCGTGCGACTCAACGGCCTGGTCGTCGAGAACGAACGCACCTGGCTCTTCGGGGCCCCGAGCCCGACCCAGGAGGAGGCGTTCGAGGTGGCTCGCCGTGCTCAGGAGGCCGCGATCGGGCAGATGGTCGCCGGCAATCCGGTCTTCTCGATCGACGCCGCCGCGCTCGAGGTCATCGAGCGGGCCGGGTACGGCGACCGCGTCGTGCACCGCACCGGTCACGGCGTCGGCACGGCAGGCCACGAGTTCCCGGACGACACCGCGTTCAATGATCGCGCGCTGCTCGCGGGCGAGGTCTTCTCCGCCGAGCCGGGCGTGTATGTCTACGGCCTCGGCGGGTTCCGCCACGACGACACGGTGATCGTCGGCGCCGACGCCCCTGAGCTGCTCACGCGCGCGCCGAAGGATCTCGCGCGGCAGACGATCGCCGTCGGCGCCCCATCGCTGCGTTGACGCAGCCGCCGGCTGCCGGTGCCTTGCTGTCGTGATCGCTGCTGTCACCGATAGTCCGAGGCCTCGCCGGGTGCCGGCCTCACCGCTGCGTCAGGGGACGTACAGTGCGGTCGTCGGCCTGTGAACACCCTTGACATCGCGCTCCACCATCAGCAGCTCGTGCAGCAGGTTCAGCGATTGCGAACCGAGATCATCCACCTGGAGCAGCAGCTCGGTGGCGACGTCGAGACCGATCGTCTCGCGTCGGCCGTGACGGCGGCTCGGACCCATCGCGAGGCGCTGGAGCGCCGGCTGCGCGAGGTCGATCGCGACACCGAGGCGCGCCGCGCGAGGATCGGCGCCCGCGAGCGTGAGCTGATGAGCGGACACGTCGCCAGCCCACAGGGGCTGATCAGACTTCGCGCGGAGGTCGATCACCTCCAGGACGCGCTGCGGGGAGCCGAGGACGCGGAGCTGGCGCTGCTGGAGGATGCCGAGCGGGAGGACGTCGAGCTCCGGTCTCTCGAGCGTGCGCTGGAAGAACGCAGGGCGGGCGCCGCGAGCGCCGCTCCCGAGGTCGAGCGCCGGCTCGCCGCCGCCAGCGCTGCGGTGGCCTCCCAGGAGGCGGAGGCTCGATCGACGTGGGAGCAGCTGCCCGCGGACCTGCAGGAGGCGATCGGTCGGATCCACGCCCACCATGCCGATGCCGTGGCCGAGGTGAGGGAGGGCCAGTGCCAGGGCTGCCACGTCGCGCTCACCTCGAGCGGCCAGCAGGCGCTTCGCCACGGCGGGCTGCTCACCTGCGACAACTGCGGCCGCCTTCTCGTCAGCTGGTGACGGGCGGGCCGCGAGTGCCCGATGCCCGCCGTCGCGACCGCTGCCCGGCCGCAGGCGCGAGCTCGGGCTGTCCCGGCGCGGAGGTAGGTCCGCTGGTCGCTTCGGCTGGATAAGCTGAGCCAATGATGCGATCCGATCCGATCGAGATACACATCATCGCCGACTCCACCGGAGACACCGCCGCACGTGTCGCCAGGGCCACGGCAGCGCAGTTCGAATCGCACGAGATCACGATCGTGCGGCACCCCAAGATGCTGACCGCAGCCGCCCTGCGACGAGCGTTCGAAACCATCCACCTGCGTCCCGACTGCGGTGTCGCCGTGTTCTACACCCTCGTCGACGATGGGCTGCGCACGCTGGTCGCCGAGCTCTGCGAGCAGTTGAGCATTCCCCACCTCGACCTGCTCGGGCCGGCCCTGGAGACGATCGAGGCGGCCAGCGGCGACCAGGCCGAACGGGTGGTAGCGCGGATCGTCGGCGTCGATCGTGACTACTTCAAGCGGATCGCCGCCATGGAGTTCGCGGTCAAGCACGACGACGGGCAGTACCTGAGCGAGCTGCCCAGTGCGGACATCGTCCTGATCGGCGTTTCCCGGGCCGGCAAGACCCCGCTTTCGATGTACCTCGGCTATCTGGGGCACAAGACGGCGAACGTGCCGCTGGTCACGGGGATCAGGCCGCCCGCCGAGCTGTTCAACGTCGACCGGTGGAAGGTCGTCGGATTGACGATCGATCCGGAACGGCTGGCCACCATCCGAGGGCGCCGGGTCAAGGCGACCGGTTCGCGGGGCGGCAAGGACGGGTACGCGCAGCTGCACCGCATCTATGACGAGCTCGAGGAGGCGGCTCGCATCCACCAGCGCCTCGGTTGTCCGGTCATCGACACCACGACGCTGGCGCTCGAGGAGGCTGCCGAGCGGGTGACCGAGCTGGTCAGCGATCGCAGGCGGGCCGCGCATCTGACCACGTGAGTTGTCCGCCGGCACGGGCCGGCACCAGACCCCATCTGCGTTGACCAGGGAGGCGCGACGTGAGCGATTCCGACGCCAGGTTCATCTACGATCTGTCCGAGGCCGACGCGAGCATGCGCAGTCTGCTCGGCGGCAAGGGGGCCGGCGTCGCCGAGATGCGCAGCATCGGAGTACCGGTGCCGGATGGGTTCGTCGTCACCACCACCGCGTCGGTGCAGACCATGCATCGGGACGGACGCTGGCCAGACTCCTTGTGGGACCAAGTGCTGGCTGGTCTGGAGCGGCTCGAGGAACGAACCGGGCGCCGGTTGGGTGGTGCGGCCCAGCCGCTCCTGGTGTCGGTGCGCTCCGGAGCCGCGGTCTCGATGCCCGGCATGATGGATACGATCCTCAACCTCGGCATCTCCGACCAGTCGGTCGACGCGCTGGGCGCCGAGTCGGACAGCCCGCGGTTCGCCTGGGACTCCTACCGGAGATTCCTGCAGATGTACGGCGAGGTCGTGGAGTCGGTCCCCTCCCACGTGTACGAGGATGCGCTGCACTCCTTGAAGCACCGCCGGGGCTTCACCGACGACACCGAGCTGGGGGTCGACGATCTGAAGGAATTGGTGCGCACGTTCAAGGAACTGTCCAGCCAGCACACCGGGGAGGAGCTCCCGGACGACCCGCGTGAGCAGCTGCGGCGCTGCGTCGACGCGGTGTTCCGATCCTGGCTCAACCCGCGCGCCGGCGTGTACCGGCGAGCCAACCACATCCCCGATGATCTGGGGACGGCGGTTGCGGTCATGCAGATGGTCTTCGGCAACCGCGGCGACGCCTCGGCGACCGGCGTGTGCTTCACCCGCAATCCCTCGACCGGGGTCCGGGAGGAGTACGGAGAGTTCCTGATCAACGCGCAGGGCGAGGACGTGGTGGCCGGCATCCGCACTCCCCGGCCACTGGCCGACATGGAGTCGCTGCTCCCCGACGCGTATCGGCAGCTGCAGGAGACGATGCGGCGGCTCGAGTCGCACTACCGGGACATGCAGGACATCGAGTTCACGGTTGAGGAGGGCCGCCTCTACCTGCTGCAGACCCGCGACGGCAAACGCACCGCACCGGCGGCGATCAAGATCGCCCGCGACCTGGTCGAGGAGGGTGTGATCGACCGGCGGGACGCGCTGCGGCGGATCGAGCCGGAGCAGCTCGACCAGCTGCTGCACCCCGCCATCGACCCCAACGCGAGGGAAGCCCCGCTGACGACCGGCCTCAACGCGTCGCCGGGAGCGGCCGTCGGGGCCGTCGTCTTCGATGCCGACACCGCCGAGCAGAGGGGACACGCCGGCGACGACGTCGTCCTGGTCACCTGGGAGACGACGCCGGACGACATCCACGGGGTCATCGCCGCCCAGGGTGTGCTCACCGCCCATGGCGGCATGACCTCGCATGCAGCGGTCGTCGCCCGTGGCATGGGCAAGCCCTGCGTCGCCGGCGCCTCGGAGCTCAGGATCGACCGCGACGCGAAGACGTTGACGATCGGTGGCACCGTCCTCCGCGAGGGCGACGTGATCACGCTCGACGGGTCGACCGGCGAGGTCTTCGGGGGGGCGCTGCCGCTCGTTCCGCCGCAGGTCAACGAGGACTTCCAGACCGTCGTCGGATGGGCGGACGAGCTGCGACGCCTGGGCGTGCGCGCCAATGCCGACACCGGCAACGATGCGCGCCGGGCGCGAGAGCTCGGAGCCGAGGGCATCGGTCTCTGCCGCACCGAGCACATGTTCATGAACGCCGAGCGATTGCCGGCCGTGCACCGCATGATCCTGGCCGACGACGAGGAGGCCCGCGAGTCGGCCCTGGCGGAGATCCTCCCCATGCAGCAGTCGGACTTCGAGGAGATCTTCAGCGCGATGAGCGGGCTGCCGGTCACGATCAGACTGCTCGACCCACCGCTGCACGAGTTCCTTCCCTCGCTCCTGGATCAGGCCCTGCAGGTGCAGCGTCTGCAGATCGAGAAAGGGGATGCGGGAGAGCTGGCCCGGGCGACGGCCCTGCTCAAGCAGATCCAGAGGCTCACCGAGCAGAACCCGATGCTCGGGACCCGGGGCGTGCGCCTGGCCTTGCTCTATCCCGAGATCCCGGAGATGCAAGTCCGCGCGATCGCGAGGGCCGCGCTCGCCGTCGCCGAACGCGGCGACGACCCGCGGATCGAGATCATGGTCCCCCTCGTCGCCTTCGTCGAGGAGCTGCGGCGGATGCGCGAGATCGTGGACAGCGCGATCACCGACGAGTTCGAAAGGGCCGGTCGGGCGATTTCGTACACCGTCGGGACGATGATCGAGCTGCCGCGGGCATCGCTGTGCGCGGACGAGATCGCGGCCCATGCGGACTTCTTCTCCTTCGGCACCAACGACCTGACGCAGACCGCGGTCGGCATCTCACGGGACGACGCGGAGGGCGCGTTCCTCGCCACCTATCTCGTCGAAGGGATCGTGCCGAGCAACCCGTTCGCGT
>JBAPVZ010000833.1:0-1920 GCA_049283435.1 Candidatus Dormiibacterota bacterium | reverse complement strand
GTGGCTACGCTGCGAACATCAGTTCGCCATGGATACGCCATCAGCTGCGCATCGATTGCAAGGAGGAATCTCTGCCATGCCCACCCGATCCGACGAGCCGATTCTGCCCCGCCACCCGCGCTGGGACGAGTTCCTGGAGCGACTGACCGGTCCCGACGGCATGGGCCTGACCGGGCATGACCTGAGCGACATGCGCTGGACCTGTTTCGGGGGCGAGGACAAGCGCTTCAGCCGCCGCGCCCTGCAGGCGATGGGGCGCAGCGAGCGCGCGATCGAGGTCAGCCTCGCCTACTTCGAGAACCACGGCGGCTACTGCGACTGCGAAGTCTGGATGAACGTCGGCCATGCCTGGCCGGCAATCGCCGGCGGGGAGGGCGGCTGATGACCGAGCGCCGGCGGATCAGACAATCGCCACGACGAGTGCGCGCGCCGGGTGCGGGAGGCGCGAGTGCACGCGCTGAGCCCGGGTCTCACCTGGTTCACTGATCGAGCGTTCGCTCGCGAAGTAGGGTGTCTGGGCCGGCCGTCCCCGCAGCGAGGCGATCCGCGCCCTCTGGCGGACAGGTCGCGAGGTACGGGACGTTTTCGGTATCGATGCCGCGCTATTCGTGTTACACGATCGTGGGAGCATCGCTGGTCGCAGCGGTGGTGGCAGCAGTGGTGGCAGCAGGATCGCTCCTCTTGGGCCGGTTCACCCCACCCTGGGCGCCGTCAGTCCAGGAAACGCCCCATGGACGAGGCACGCAGGCCGGCTGGATCGCGCGAGTGGGCCGCGGTTCGCGGTCAGCGGTACCGACAGCCAGCGTCAGCCTGCACGGGCCGGAGCAGGCACGCCGTCCAGGACGATCACGGGGAAGACACGCGTGCTGGTCGCCTCGTACTCCTTGAAAGCCGGCACACGCTGGGAAATCAGGGCGTAGAGCCGGTCGCGTTCGTCGCCCTGGATCTCGACCGCGTGGCCGGTCACGGTTCGGTCGCCGATCTCGACGACGACCTCGGGGCGCGCGACGAGGTTGTGGTACCACGCCGGGTGGGTCGGCGCGCCCGCCTTCGACCCCACTACGAACACCCGTCCGTCGTCGACGCCGTAGGCGACCGGTGTGGTGGTCCGGCGGCCGGTGCGAGCACCCGTCGTCGTCAGCAGGAGGACCGCGAAGGCCGGCTGGGAGACGACGCCACGGTTGGCGCGGAACTCGGCGATCACAGACTGGTTCCAGCGGCGGAACTCCTCGTCTGACGGCATAGCCACCTCCGTTCAGACGACCTGGCCGGGCAGCCGGTAGGTCAGGTTGACCACCCCGGCGTCGAGCGTGCGGGCGGCGGCAAACTCCAGCTTGACGGGCACGCCGGGCTGTGGGAACAGTGGCGTGCCATGCCCGAGGACGATCGGGTGCACCGCGACCCGAAACTCGTCGACCAGGTCCTCCCGGAGCAGCGTCTGGACGAGCGTGGGGCTGCCATAGACTTCGATGTCGCCACCGGACTGCTGCTTGAGCTGGGTGACGGCGGTGATCACGTCCCCATCGATGACCGTCGCGTTCCACTCCAGCGGGCCGCTCAGCGTCGTCGAGGCGACGAGCTTCGGGATCTCGTTCATCCGGTCGAGGTACGCGCCGCCCTTGATGTCGCCCCAGGCCTTGTGCAGGAGCTCGTAGGTGACCCGCCCGATCAGGAAGTAGTCACTGGCCTGCAGATGCCGTAGAGACTCCTGCTGGGCGAAGTCGGTGAAGTAGGGATTGGCCCAGCCGCCGTACTCGGTCTCGCCGAAGCCGCCCGGGTCCTGGATGATGCCGTCCAGCGAGACCAGCGTCGAGACGCTCAGCTTGCGCATGATGTTCTCCTCGGTGGGGGGGCGTAGACGTTCTTGCCAGCACTTCGGGTCGACATCGGCACCTCTGTCCTCCTCCCGTATTCTATACC
>JBAPVZ010000832.1:0-5074 GCA_049283435.1 Candidatus Dormiibacterota bacterium | reverse complement strand
GCAGGGCACGTCACGGCAGCTGGCCGGGTATCTGGACGTCCCGTACGACGAGTTGAGCTGGCGATGCGCGGGGATCAACCACAACGCCTGGTTCACCGAGCTGCGGCGCGACGCTGAGGACCTCTATCCGAGCCTGCGCGAGGCGGCCGGACGCGCCGAGATCTACGAGAAGGACCCGGTCCGGTTCGAGGTGATGCTTCATCTGGGGGCGTTCGTGACCGAGTCGAGCGGTCACTTCTCCGAATACGTCCCCTACTTCCGCAAGCGGCCGGACCTGGTGGATCGCTACAGCCGTCCCGGGTACCTGGGCGAGTCGGGCTTCTACGCGCACAGCTGGCCCCAGTGGCAGGAGGAGCATCGCCGTCGGGCGGAGGCATGGGCGTCAGGTGCTGAGCCGATGCCGGAGGGTCGCAGCCACGAGTACGCGTCGGCGATCGTCGAGGCGGTGACACTCGACCGGCCGACCGTGATCCACGGGAACGTCGCCAACGCCCATCTGATCGACAACCTGCCGGCCGGCAGCTGCGTGGAGGTGGCGTGCCTCGTCGACCGGCACGGCGTCCAGCCGGTGCACCTCGGCCCCCTCCCGGAACAGTTGGCGGCCTTGAACCGCGCGCACATCGCGGTGCACGAGCTGATGGCGCAGGCCCTGCTCCACGGCGATCGCCAGGCCGCGCTGTACGCGCTGATGCTCGACCCGCTCACCGCGGCCGTGTGCTCACTCGAAGAGATCGAACGGCTCTTCGAGGAGATGTGGGAGGCCGAGCGGCCGTATCTGGAGGCGTTCGCAGCGCGGCGGGGGTGAGCGCAGGCTCGCCTGGGGACCCGGTTGCGCTCAGGCCTCGATCCGGCGCAGGGCATATGCCGGGGTCGGGCGCTGTTCGCGGGGGAGCGCTCCCCACCCAGCGGCGGGCAACGACCTCTCCGCCGCCGTGCGGCGGCCCTCCGGCAGGTGCGAGACAGCATCGGCCTCCCCCTATTCGGGTATCTCGATGGCGGGCAGATCGGCCGCGCGCACCAGCTCGTTGAGGGCGGGCACGTCCTGCCGGAGGATCCGATCGAGGGACGCCAGCTGCTCGTCGACACCGGCGATCAACGCCTCGAAGACCTGCAGCGACTGCCGGGTGGGGCTGGTCAGCATGCTGGTCACGCCGCTCGACAGCGTGCGGAGCTTCCCGCTCAATTTGGTCGGATACTTGGTGGTGTCCGTCGAGGTTCGAACCTTGGGCTGGATCAACTCGGCTTCGATGGCCGAGAGGTTCTCGGCCAGCCGGTCCGCCGCCCGGGCGACCTCCGTGTCGGCCCCGGCCCGACGCGCCCATTCCCGTGCCTGCTCGCGGACCTGCCGCAACCGATCGGTGGCTCGGTAGGTGCGTGTGAGCGCGTCGCGGATCTTCAGGAGCAGGTCGCAGCGTGCCTGCAGCTGCTCGTCGGTGGCGTCGATGCGCCGATCCTTCACGATGTCGAAGCCCTCGGTGAACGTCTCCCCACCGACGGTCAGCCGGACCTCGTAGTGGCCCGGTGAGACTTCGGGCCCCTGATTCGGGGTGGGGTAGTTCGCGAGCGGGTCGTTGGGGAGCAGCCAGGGTGCCGGGTGGCGCATGTCCCAGACGAAGCGGTGCATCCCGACCTCGACGGGCACGCGCTGCGCGGCCGGCCCATCGGGGGTGCCGGCCGGGTCGGGCGCGCTCGTGAACCGGGCGATCTCGCGCCCGTCGGCCTCGAGGAAGGTCAGGACCGCCTCACCCTCCGGAGGGTCGGTCAGCAGGTAGGTGACGAGCACGCCGTGCGGGGGGTTGTCACCCGCGTCCACGTGGAGACGGTCCGCGCTGCCGTCCTCGCGGCGGATCTCGTGGTAGACCGCGCCTCCGTGGGTGACGTACCGCCTCCATCCGGCGGGGGCCGAAGAAGCCCGGCTCGGCTCTGCGATCTCCTGCTCGGTGCGCCGCGGGGCGAACAGGCGGGTCGTGGCCTGCGGTCCCTCCTCGCCGAGCTGGCGCAGCGGCGTGAGATCGTCCAGGATCCAGAACGAGCGACCGTGGGTGGCGACGACGAGGTCGCTGCCCTTGACGGCAAGATCGTAGATCGGGACGACCGGCAGGCCGCGCCCCCGGGGCCCGCCCGCCTGCATCGACGGGAACCGATGCCATGAGGCACCGTCGTCGAGCGACACGTGGAGGCCGGTCTCGGTGCCGGCGTAGAGGAGCCCGGGGCGCGCGGGGTCCTCGCGGATGACCCGGGTGAAGTCCTCGGCGCCGATGCCCTCGGTGATCTCCCGCCAGGTCGCACCGAAGTCGTCGGTCGCATACAGATACGGGCGGTAGTCGTCGAGCTTGTAGCGGTAGGCGGCCACATACGCGGCGGCCGGGTCATGCCGGGAAGGCTCGATGACCGCGATCGTGGTCCACTCGGGCAATCCCGGAGGCGTGACGTCCTGCCAGGTGGCGCCGTCGTCGCGGGAGAGGTGCAGCAGGCCGTCGTCCGAGCCGGCCCAGAGCACTCCCTTCTCGAGCGGGGACTCGGCGAGCGCGAAGATCGTGCAATAGGTGTCGGCGCCGGTCACCCCCTGGATGGTGATGGGACCGCCCGAGTTCACCTGTTTGTCCGGGTCGTCGCGGGTCAGATCGGGACTGATCACCTCCCATCCGTCACCGCCGGCGCGGGATCGGAAGACCTGGTTGCCGGCCACGAGCAGGCAATCGGGGTCGTGCGGGGAGATCACGATCGGATAGGTCCACTGGAAGCGGTACTTCTGATCCTTCGGGGCCCAGCCGAAGAAGTCCTCCGGCCAGACGGTCATCAGCTCCGCATGATCGTCGGCGGCGTGGTTGGAGCGGTAGAGGTCGCCGATCCCGGCGGGGGAGCTGCCGGTGCAACCCGAGTAGACGACGTTGGGGTCGTCCGGGCTGATGACGATGTGACCGCTCTCCGAGAACCCGGTCTGGTAGCACTCCCCGTACGGGACGTGTCCCTTGGCGGTGCGGCTCGGCACGCTGATCGCGGAGTTGTCCTGCTGCGTGCCCGCCACCCGGTACGGGTGCTGATCGTCAACCGCGAGGTGGTAGAAGCAGGCCGTGGGCTGGTTGTAGATGGTGGACCAGCTGCGCCCCCCGTTGAAGGTCACGGTGGCGCCCCCGTCGGCCCCGTTGATCATCCGGCGGGGATTGCGAGGATCGATCCAGAGATCGTGATGATCGCCGTGTGGAGCGGGGATCACGGTGAAGCTGTGGCCACCGTCCGTCGATCGGGACAGGTCGTTGTCCATCAGCCAGACCGTGTCGGGGTCCTGCGGGTCGGCGACGACGTGGCTGTGGTACCAGGGCCGGCCCCGCCCGTCGGTGTCGTTGGTCAGTGTCCAGCCGGCCCCACCGTCGTCGGAACGGTAGAGGCCGCCGCCGTCGGCGGCTTCCACCATCGCCCAGACACGGCCCGGCTGCGCCGCCGATACGGCCACCCCGATGCGGCCTTTGATCCCGCTCGGCAGACCCGGGTTGGCGGAGAGCTCGGTCCAGGTATCGCCGCTGTCGACCGACTTGTAGAGGCCGCTTCCCGGCCCACCGCTGGAGATCGTCCACGGAGTGCGGTAGACCTCCCAGAGGGTTGCGTAGAGCTCCCGCGGGTTGGAGGGGTCCAGGCACAGGTCAACCCCGCCCGCGCCGGCGCCACCGAACAGGACGCGCTCCCAGGTGCCACCACCGTCGGTCGAGCGAAATATCCCGCGCTCGTCGTTCGGGGCCCACGCGTGGCCAAGCGCAGCCACGTACACGAGGTCGGGGTTGTGCGGGTCCACCCGGACCCGCCCGATGTGCCGGGTGTCCGCCAGACCAACGTGTCGCCACGTCGCGCCGGCATCGGTGGACTTGTAGACGCCGTCGCCAGAGGACACGTCGTTGCGGATGCAGGCCTCGCCGGTACCTACGTAGAGCACGTTGGGATCCGATTCGGCCACTGCGATCGCCCCGATCGCGGCCGTGCCGAGATAGCCGTCCGAGACGTTCTCCCAGTACGTGCCGCCGTCGCCTGTCTTCCACACGCCTCCGTCACAGGCGCCGAAGTAGAAGCGCATCTCGTCCGTCGGATCGCCGGCGACCGCCACACTCCGGCCGCCACGGTGCGGTCCGATGCAGCGCCACTCCAGCGCGCGCAACCAGGCGGAGTCGATGTCTGTCGTGCGCCTCTGTCCTGGTCGTTCGGATCCAGCGGCGCTGGCGTGAGACGGTTCGTCCATGGTCCCCCCTGTTCAGGCCGGTGTGGCCCAGGTCGCGCTGACCTGCTTGTTCGGCAGCCGGTAGCTCCCACGCACTTTCGGCGTCGTGTCGATGATGACCTTCGGCGGGCAGGGGTGGATCCAGGGCGCCGCCTGCCGGCTCAGCTTCTCCGCCGCACGGTGATCGTGCCGGCGCCGGCCCTGGTTCGTCGACCCCCTCCTCTCTCGGTCCCAGCCACCCCGGACCACCCTCCCTCACGGCGTATCCGGCATCACCCCGCCGTCCGACCGGCGGCGACGGGAGACCCCACCGACTATGACGCAGATCCGGCGGACACGCAACCCGGCACGGTCGACCGGCTCTCGCCCGACGATCGGCGCCGGAACGCGCGCGCAGCGATCAGCGGGTCTACTGCCGTTTGGCGGGTGGCTGCCCAGGTGAGTTGAACGTCGTACGCCGTCCCGAATACGCCCCAGCGCCGCGTTCGGCCGCGAGGTCGCGGGCGGTCCATCGCCCCCTGGCCCGCGCTTCGGCGAAGAGTGCATGTCGTGCAATACGTACATGGAGCAGAGGTCGATGGCGGACGTACGACAGCACCTCGCCGAGGTGGTCGACCACGTGTGCAGTCAGCATGAGGCCGTCTACGTGGCGCGACGAGGTCGGCCCCTGGCTGCACTGGTCGGTGCTGAAGACTTCGCTCGCATCCTTGAACTCGCCGAGGACATGGAGGACATCCAGGCCGCCGAGGCTGCGCGCCAGGAGATGCACGAAACCCAGGCGGCGCCGATTCCTTGGTACGAAGTCAAGGCTGATCTCGGCCTCGCATGACCTACCAGGTCACCCTGTCGCCGGCCGCTCTGCGGGAC
>JBAPVZ010000831.1:0-3329 GCA_049283435.1 Candidatus Dormiibacterota bacterium | reverse complement strand
TGATGAGCCTGACTACCGGTATGCGGAACTCAGGCTCATCACGTCCTTCGACGAGCCGAACTTCGTGACGCAACGGTGACGTCGTGTGTCGAAACCGTCACGAAACACCGGCTCGATCAGCCAGACCCGAGTGCCCCCGCGAGGGTGCGTCAGGAGCACACGGACGTCGTGATCGATCGCTCGGATCGCGTGAGCGGACCGGATTGTGCACCCAGCCGCCGGCGGAAAACACCGGGTGACATCCTCAACGCGAGTCGAGGCAGGCGATGACAGCCAGAACGCGACGGTGGTCGTCAACGCGAGTCGAGGCAGGCGATGACAGCCAGAACGCGACGGTGGTCGTCGTCGGTTGCGGGGAGGGCGAGCTTGGCGAGGATGCTGCGCACATGCTTCTCGACGGTGCCCGTGGTCAACCACAGCCGTCGAGCGATCCCGGCGTTGGAGCGGCCCTCGGCCATCAGGGCCAGGACCTCACGCTCACGCGCGGTCAGCTCGTCGAGCGGGTCCTGGCGCCTGCGAGCGTCGACGAGTTCCCGGACCAGACTCGAGTCGATGACCGAGGAGCCTTTGGCAATCCGCTCCAGCGTCTCAACGAACTCGTCCACGTCGCCCACGCGGGTCTTGAGCAGGTAGCCGATGCGCTCGCCGCCGGCGAGTAGTTCCATCGCAAGCTCGATTTCAACGTGAGCGGACAGCACCACGATGCCGACGTCGGGGAACTCCGCGCGGATCCGCTGCGCGGCGTCGAGCCCCTCGGTGGAATGAGTCGGTGGCATGCGGATGTCCACGATCGCGAGATCGGGCTGCTGTTCGCGAACCATGTCGACGAGCTCCGAGCCGTTCGCCGCCACGCCGACGACGTCGAGGCCGGATCGGTCAAGCAGGCTGGCGAGCCCTTCGCGCAGGAGCACGTCGTCCTCGGCGATCATGACCTGGCGCCGCCGTGGCGCGTCGGACCCGACGGGACACGGAGTCGGGGCGACCGCGAGTCGCAACGGCGGCCTGTCGGTGGCCGTGGTCGCAGGTAGGTCGGGGGGATGCTGATCGGCGGCGGGTACCTGCGAAGCGTTGGTCAGGGGCAGCGGGATGGGACGGACCGTCTGTCGCATATCTTCTCCTGGTCGTGCGCCATACGAAGCAGTGTGAGGACTATGCGCCACGACGGTAGGCTGCGCCATACCCTCTGACCCGACCCGTGGAGCCGACAAACCGACGTCGCGGTAGGGAAACGGCCGCCGAGTCTCCGGTTCTCCCTACCATCCCTGCGGACCAGCGATGCGATGATCGACGCATGTATCGTTCGGTGCTGATCGTCGATGATGATCCGGTCTTCTCTTCGCTCGTCGGCCGGATCCTGGCGGACCTGGGAGTCGAGGCGGTCGCGATCGCCGCGGACGCTAGGCAAGCGCTCGACGCCGTGCAGGACTCGCGGCCCGACGCGGTGCTCGTTGACGTCGGGCTTCCGGATCGTGATGGGATCGATCTGGCCTACGAGCTGGCGGAGCTGCCGTGGGGACCCCGGATCGTCGTGACGTCGAGCGACAGCGAGGCGTTCGTCGCCATCGAGGCGCGCGCCGGACAGCCCACGCTCCCGTTCATCGCCAAGCAGGAGCTGGCGGGAGACTCGCTGCGGCACGCCCTGACGCTCTGATAGCTTGCGCACTGGTCGATCGAGTGACGGTGCTTGCATGTCGCCGCGGTTACGGGTTGTGATCGGCGAAGACGATGTTCTCCTACGCGAGGGAATCAGACGGCTGCTCACCGAGGCCGGCTTCGACGTGGTCGGACAGACGGGCGACGCTGAGGACTTCCTCCGTAAGGCGCTCGCACACCGGCCGGACGTCGCCGTCGTCGATATCCAGATGCCGCCCGGCCACGGCGCCGATGGCCTACGCGCCGCGCTCGCGTTGCGCACGCGGCTACCTGCGACGGGCATCCTCGTGCTGTCTAACTATTACGAGGAGGGCTATGCCCTGGACCTCATCGGCGAGAGTGCCGAGGGTATCGGCTACCTGCTCAAGGAGAGGATCGGCGACGTCGCGGCCTTTACCGACGCTGTCGCCCGCGTCGCCGCCGGGGGAAGCGCCCTTGATCCCGAGGTCGTGGGTCGAATGCTGGGGCGTCGGCGCTCTCGGGGCGGGCCGCTCGAGGAGTTGACCGCCCGGGAGCGGGACGTGCTCGCTCAGCTCGCCGAAGGGAAGTCAAACCGCGGCATCGCCGAGGCGCTGGTGGTGAGCACCGCCGCGGTGGAGAAACACGTCACCAGCATCTTCCAAAAGCTCGGCATCGAGAGCACGCCGACCGGCCATCGCCGGGTTCTCGCCACCCTCACCTATCTGCGAGATTCGCACTAGCCGGGTCATGCGGCGATCATCTCCGGCACCGGGGGTCCGTTCAGGACGCTCCTGGCGGCCTGGAATGCAGCTCCGATCAGCCGGTCGGCGAAGCCAGAAATCGGTCGGCTGCACGTGGGTGGGGTTGCAGGCCGGCAGCAGGATCACCTCGGCGTGTGGGGAGAAGCGGGCCAGGTCCGCCTCCAGGCGGGCGCCGAGCAGCAGCGTGAACGCGTGCACCGCTGCGTCGAGCGCTCCGCGCGGCGCCAGCCCCAGTGCCCGGTCTGCCGGATCCAAGGTCGCCAACACATAGATGCGCTGCGCGCCGAGCTCGACGGCGTGCGAGATCGGAGTGTTGTTGACGACACCGCCGTCGACCAGCAGCCACTCGCCCCAGGGGACCGGCGGCAGGACGCCCGGGATCGCGGCAGCGGCGAGCACCGCATCGAGCGCCGGCCCATCGGAGAGCCGCACCTCGTGCCCGCTCAGCAGGTCGAAGGTCACCAGGTGCAGTGGGACGTGCGCCTGCTCTAAGCGCTCGAGCTCGACGTGGCGGGAGATCAATCGCCGAAGCGGCCGGTCGGGCACAAGATGGTCGCGGTGGCTGGCCAGACCGCCGATCAGCGTGGTGGGGTTGACCGGGAACACGTCCTGGCGATGGAGGCCGCGCCACACCCCGGCCAGCTCCTTGGCGGTCTGCACCGTCGGTGGCCGTGACGCCACGTAGGCAGCGTTCAGCGCGCCGGCCGAGGTCCCAACGAGGAGGTCAGGCGTGATCCCGCGTTCATACAGCGCCCGCAGCCCGCCCACCTGCAGCGCGCCCAGACTCGCCCCACCTGCGAGCACGAATGCCGTACGCGGGCGGCGATTGGCACCCGCCCTGACTGCCGGCCTGCAGGAACCAGGGCCGGCGGGAGCCCCGGACCGGGCGGCCGCGAGCACCGACGGGGGCGCGTCGGATAGGGCGCTCGCGGCCTGCCCGGTGGCCGCCGATGC
>JBAPVZ010000830.1:0-6058 GCA_049283435.1 Candidatus Dormiibacterota bacterium | reverse complement strand
GGTCACGCGCCGGCGGCCGGCGAGCAGGGCGCCGGCGACGGCGACGGGCAGCAGTCCGAGCACCCAGCCACCCTCCAGGCCGAGCAGGAGCAGGAGCGGCGTCGTGACGAGCGGTCCGAGCGCAAATCCGGCATTGCCACCGACCGAGAACACGCTCATTCCGCTCACGCGGCGGGCACCGGAGGCACGACGGGCGTACCGGGCGCCCTCGGGATGGAACGCGGCGATGCCGAGCCCGCTCGCCGCGATCGCGAGCCAGACGGCGGCGTACACGTGCAGCTGCGTCGAGAGGCCGATGCCGACGCCCGCGACGAGGAGGCCGGCGGGCAGCAGCCAGGGCATCGGCCAGCGGTCGCTGAGCCGTCCGAAGATCGGCTGCACGACCGACGACGACACGGTCTGCCCGAGCACGAGCCCGGCGGCCGCTGCGTAGGAGAGATGGCGCTCCTGGACCAGGAACGGCAGCATCGCCGGCACCGTGCCCTGGCAGAAGTCGGCGCTGAGGTGCCCGATCGCCAGCAGGCCGAGGGCGGCGCGATCGAGCCGCTGGTTCGGCGCGGCGAGCGTCGCGCTCACCGTCCCAGCCGCCGCGCCTGATCGTCGAACAGGGCCGCCGTGCGCTCCCCGGCGGTGACGGCGTCGCCGGCCGCGATTGCTTCGTACACGGCCTCGTGCAGGTCCTGCGTGTCGCCGGTCAGGTCGGGATCGTCGACCATCGTCGCGATCGTTCGCCGCAGCGCGTCGGAGAAGCTTGCGAACAGGTCGCGGAGCACCGGGTTGGCGGCGGCGTCGACGACCGCCCGGTGGAACGCGAGGTCGACGTCGACGAAGTCGGGCCCGCCACGGCTCTCCCGGCGCTGCCGCACGGCCGCGCGGATCGTGCCGAGATCGCTCTCGGTGCGCCGCGCGGCGGCGAGCCTGGCGGCACCGACCTCGATCAGCCGTCGCACCTCGACGACGTCGGCCAGCTCCGCGCGTCGCAGGCGCCGGGCGAGCGGCTCCCCCTCACCGGTGCTGCGCACGTAGCTGCCGTCGCCCTGGCGCACCTCGAGGACGCCGCCATGGGCGAGGACGGACACCGCCTCCCGCAGCGTCGAGCGTCCGATACCGAGCTGCCGCATCAGCTCCGGTTCCGGTGGCAGTCGCGCGCCCAGCGGCAGCTGCCCACTCGCGATCTGGTGGCGCAGGGAGTCGATCACCTGATCGACCAGCGCAACTCGGCTGATCATCTGCTGTTTGGAGCGTAGGCGATCCCCGCGGCTGGTGTCTCGACCGCTGGCGTATCGACCCTCCCCCGGGCTCGGCCGGCGAGCAGGCGTCGGCGCTGCACTACCGGTTCGCGAGGTGTGCGACGTCCTCTCGGGTCGCCTTCGAGATCGCGTCCACGCCGACGGCAGAGATCCCGATCGTCGCCGCCGCGACACCCCAGCGCAGTGCCTCGGGTAGCCGGTCGGGGCTTCCCCCCAGCTCGAGCCAGCGCGCGAGCATGACGCCGGCGAGGCAGTCGCCGGCACCGGTCGAGTCGGCGACCCCAAGCGTGTGAATCGCCTCCTCGTGGTGGCTGCCGTCGGCCGTGTACAGCGTCGCGCCGCCCGGGCCGCGTTTGACGACCAGCAGGCGGAAGTTCCAGCGGGCTCGAAACGTCGCCGGGGTGACGCAGCCGAGCGCGGCCAGCTCCTCCTCGTTGCCGAAATAGCAATCGGCTCGCTCCAGCACGTGACGCGCGGCTTCCGGTGCGGCGTCGACGTACGACCGCATGGCGTCGGCTGCCAGGAGCCCCGCCCCGCCGAGCGCGCTCACGGCCTGAAGCTGGCGATCGGCGCGCATCGAACCGCAGAAGGCCCAGCCCCGGTAGCCGGCCGGCGGCCGTGGCTCCCAGACGTCGTAGATCGAATCCTGGGTGCCCAGCTCGACGTTGCCACCCTCCGTGTCGGCGGCGAACCAGCGATAGGTCGGCGCGTCGAGCTCGCAGAGACCGGCGAGGTCGATACGGGGGCGGGTCAGCACGCCGCGGACGTAGGACGCGGCGTCATGGCCGATCGGGGCCACGACCTGCACCGGGCGGAGGAGGGAGGCGGAGAGCGAGAAGTAGGTCGCGGACCCCCCGAGCTGGTCCTGATACCGGCCGCCCTGGAGCGAATCGAGCGCGACGGAGCCGGAGACCAGGAGGTCGCCGCCCACGGCGACGCTCAGCTGCTCGGCGCGCGGCGCCTGCCGCCGGGGCCTCGGAGGCGACCGAAGAGGGGGATGATCGGTGCCGGCTCGCGACCTTCGCGCGAGGCTTCCATGAACTGCTGCTGCGCCCGGAAGAGGTGCTCGAGCACCTGGTCGGGGCGGCGCTCGTTGCCGAGGAGACGGACCAGCTCGGGATCGGCGTTGTGCAGCAGCGCGCGAACTCTGGGGAGCAGCCAGCCGGGCACGATGCGGAGCTCCTGCACCAGGCACTCCTCGACCCAGAACATCAACTCGTCGGTCTCGTGCAGGAGGCGACGCGGTGTGTTGCGCTCGTCGTTCCGGCGACGCTGGAAGAACTGCGCTCGTTGCTGTTCGAGGACGGTGCGCTCGATCATGGCTGAACTCTGCGCCACTATACCGCCCGGCCACCCCGGGGAACCGTGTCCTGGCGCGCGGACAGCATGCCCGCTCCCCTCGAGGGAACGTGCCCTCCGCTGGCGGGTCAGTCCGTCGGGTAGAAGAGCGTTCGCCAGCCGGCGGCGTCCGGCACGAGGTGCACCTGGCGTTCGACCTCGACGTCGTCGCTGCCGCCGTGCTCGCGATGGTGGAGCTGATACCGGCAGCGCAGCTGCGCGACCCCGCGATACTGCCGATCGCGCTGCTCGTCGTGCCACTCGCCGAGCACCTGCACGCCGAGGACGCGCACATCGACGATCTCCCAGCCGCCGTCGTGCTGGCGCCACATGCTCTCCACGAACCGATCCCGACCGCCCCACGCGCGCTGGGCGTCCTCCGCGATCAGGTCCCACATGCCCGGGTAGTCCCGCTGCGTCTGGAGGCGGGTGAAGCCCTGCTCGAACGAGCTGGGCGCGATCGCGCGCGCCGGCGGCGCGTCAGCATCGGTCCCGGCGGCTGCCGACTCCAGCCGCTGGATGCGCGCCCGCGCCGCGCGCGCCTCCGGGTCGGGTTCCGGCGCCAGCTTCGCCTGCAGGAAGATGAGGAGCAGGAGCAGCCAGCGCCGGACGACGGCGAACATACGCTGCACTGCCGCGACGGGTGAAGACGGAGATGGATTTGTCATCGGCCCTCTATATGTAGTGGCTTTTACCCAGAAAGTACCCAGAATGTGGATATACTGCAAGGGGATGGCCGTCTTGTCACGGTGTGCACGAGGCCAAACGAGGTATCCGTGGTCGTCATTCCGCGGTCGCCCCGGCCGAGATCGACCGCTGCCCGACCCGGCCGAACGGGATCGTCGCTGCAGCCGCGGATGGGTCCGGCAGACACCGCTGTGCAGCGCCCCCGGGGGGCTCCGGGGCCGATGAGCCTCCGCCTCCGCCTGCTGACCCAGCGGACCCTCGTCCGCCGGCCCCAACCGGCCGCCGTCAGCCGCGGCGCGAGGCGCGCGCCGGAACCGGTGTCGCCGGCCCTGAACGTCGCGCCGCCGCTGCCCGCGAGGGCCGCCGCCTCCACCGGCTGACGCCGCTCGCAGAGCTCAGGTCTGCCCGAACGCCTCGATCAGCGGCTTCGCGAGGTGGGGGGGCATCTCGACGTATTGCGCGAACGCCGCGCGGAACGTCCCTCGTCCCTGGGTGAGCGAGCGGAGATCGAGCGCGAACCGCTGCATCTCGGCCTCCGGGACCTCCGCCTGCACGCACTGCCGTCCCTCCTCCGCCGCCTCGGTGCCGGTGATCCGGCCCCGCTTCTGGTTCAGCACCGACATCAGATCGCCGAGGTTGCCCTCCGGGACCGTCACCTCGACGTGCAGCGTCGGCTCCAGGATCACCGGATGCGCATCGTGCACCGCCTTGCGAATCGCGAGCGCGCCGGCGAGCTGGAACGCGACGTCGGACGAGTCGACCGTGTGGTACTTGCCGTCGACGAGCCGCACGTGGAGGTCGACGAGCGGATAGCCGGCGACCGCGCCGCGCGCCATCTGGTCCTCGACCCCCTTCCTCACCGAGGGGCGGAAGTTCTGCGGAATCGAGCCTCCGAAGATCTTGTCCTCCCAGAGGAGCCCCTCGCCGCGGCCCGCCGGCGCGACCGTGATCTGGCAGATGCCGTACTGGCCGTGCCCGCCGGACTGCTTGACGTGGCGGCCCTCCGCCCTCGCCTCGCCGGTCACCGTCTCGCGGTAGGCGACGCGCGGCGCCGCGGTCGTCGCGGAGACGCCGTACTTGCGCTGCAGCTTTTCCAGGACGACCTCGAGGTGGACGTCGCCGAGTCCGCCGAGCACCGTCTGGCGCGTCTCCTCGTTGTGCTCTACCCGCAGGGTCGGGTCCTCCTCGACGAGCCGCCCCAGCGCGGGCCCGATCTTGTCCTCGTCGCCTGCGGTGGCGGGGAAGACCGCGAGCCGGAAGGTCGGCTCCGGCAGCTCGAGAACGGGCAGCGGCCCCGGCGCGCCCAACACGTCACCGGTCCCGGTGTGCTGCAGCTTCGCGACGCCGACGATCGCGCCGGCCTCGGCCCGCTGCACGTTCTCGTGGTCCTTGCCCTGGGGGAGGAACAGCTGGCCGATGCGCTCCCTGCCGCCGCGGGTGACGTTGTCGATCTGCTGGTCGGACGACAGCTCGCCGGACAGCACCTTGAGGTAGGAGACGCGGCCGACGAACGGGTCGGCGCTCGCGCTGAACACGACCGCCCGTGCGGGACCGTCCTCCACGACGTCGGGCGCGGGGAGCAGGTCGGCGATCGCGCGCAGCAGCGTGCGCACGCCGAGCAGGCGGGTCGCCGCGCAGCTGACGACGGGGCACACGCGGCCGGCGACGATTCCTTCACGGAGGCCTCGCTCGATCTCCTCCTCGGTGAGCGTCCCCTCTTCCAGGTACTTCTCGAGCAGGTCGTCGTCCCCTTCGGCGGCCGCTTCGATGAGCTGCTCGGTGCGCTCCTCGACGAGCGCCGCCATGTCGTCCGGGATCGCGGCCTCGACGCAGTCCGCCTCCGGCCCCTCGCCGCTCACGAACGCCTTCTTGTGCATCAGGTCGACGACGCCGTGAAAGTTCGACTCGGTGCCGATCGGCAGGTGGAGCGCCACCGGCCGGGGCTGCAGCCGCTCGCGGAGCGCGTCGATCGCGCCGAAGTAGTCCGCGTTCTCACGGTCCATCTTGTTGACGACGACGAAGCGCGGCTTGCGGTCGCGGGCGAGCCGCGCCCAAGCCGCCTCGGTGCCCACCTCGACCTGATCGGTCGGGCTGATCACGAGCAGCGCCGCGTCGGCCGCGGCGAGCCCGGCCGTCACCTGTCCGGCGAAGTCCTGGAATCCGGGCGTGTCGAGCAGCGTGAACCGACGACCCTCGAACGTGCAATGGCCGATCGCGAGATCGACCGACATCTGCCGCCGCTGCTCCTCGGGCTGGAAGTCGAGTGCCGCCGTTCCGGCGTCCGTCGACCCCATACGAGGCAGCGCGCCGCCGATCAGCAGCATTGCTTCCGCGAGCGTCGTCTTGCCGTCATGCGAGTGGCCGACGAGGGCCACGTTGCGAAGAGCTTCCCCAGCCTTGCGTCCCACCCGGCAAGGGTATGCGCACGTAAAGAAATATGGAACAGGCAAAACGTGCAGCGGCCCTCGGCAGCCGGTGCGCCGCGTATCATCGGCCAATTCGATGACACCTCAGACCAAGCGCACCGCGACCGTCGAGGAGATCCTGACCGCGCTCGAGGCTGCTCGCGACAAGGTGATGGCCGACGAGGTCAAGTCGCTCAGCAAGCTCGGGATCCCGAAGACGATGGCGATCCAGATCGTCGCCAGCCGCTTTCGCCAGCGTACGGGTCGCGAGGAGGAGCCGGATCCGTTCGAGGCGACGGGCGCCGCCTGGCCGGAGCTCGGGTGACGCTGCCCGCGCCTACGCGCTGAGGGCCGGGCGGGATGGTGGCGGGGACGCGC
>JBAPVZ010000829.1:0-9991 GCA_049283435.1 Candidatus Dormiibacterota bacterium | reverse complement strand
ACCACCTGCGAGGGATGCACGAGGTACGAGGCGGCGTCGCCGCCTTCGGCTACTGCTTCGGCGGCATGCTCGCGTTCCAGGTCACGGCCAAGGGCCAACCGGACGCGGCGGTCATCTACTACGCGTCCGGCTGCCAGGACCTGCTCGACCTCGCGCCGGAGATCCACTGCCCGACGCTCTACGAGTTCGGCAGCGTCGACCAATTCCTGCCGGCCGACATCGCCGACCGCATGCGTGATGCGACGGCGGGGGCCGAGGGGGTGCAGGTGATCGTCCACGAGGGTGCGAACCATGCGTTCGACAACGACCGGTTCTCGATGCACCACCCGGAGGCCGCCGCCGCCGCCTGGGAGGAGGTGCAGCGGTTCCTGAGCCGCTGGCTGCCCGCAGGCCGCTGAGCCAGGTGCTCGACGTCGATCCGACCGTCTATCACCAGTCGTGGCCGGTCCGCCATTACGAGCTCGACAGCAACGGCCACGTCAACAACGCGGTGTACCTGCAGTACGCGGAGCACCTGACGATCGAGCACGCGGAGCGCTCCGGCTTCGGCGTCGCCTGGACGACCGCGCACGGCGGCGCCTGGTTCGTCCATCGCAATCACGTGACCTATCACGAGGCGGCGAGGTACGGCGACGTGCTCGACCTCACCGTGGAGGTCCGCTACGTCGGCGGCACCCGCGGCGTGCGGCTGACGACGATCCGGCGCCAGCGCGACCTTGCGCTGTTCGCCGAGGTCCTCACCGAGTGGGTGTGGGTCCGCCTCGAGGACGGCCGGCCGAGGCGCGTCCCGACCGAGCTCGTCGAGGCGGCACGAGCGGTGACCGCCGCGACGCTGGCCCGCAACCCGACGCTGATCCAGGATCTGCGGCGAGGCGTGCGGACCTGACCCGTCGCCACGCGCAACCGGCCACGCGCAGTTGGCTGCCCGCGCCGGACCGAGATCTGTAACCGGGCCGTCAGTACCGGGCGGTTCGCCGGCGCTCGGCCGCTTCCCGGGCCGAGAAGGCGAACGGTTGCCGGCGTTCGGCCCCCAAGCGCCTGCTCGCGAGGCGTCCGCAGCGGCGACGTTGCCGGCGCGTCAGGCGAGAACCGCCGGCTTGCGGAACGCCGACGTCCGGTCCCGGGCGCCGCCCCCGACCTCGCCGGGCTCGAAGCCCGCCTCCAGGCAGGAGCGCTGCACGATGCTCGCGGGGAGGTAGCCAGGGTCCGCGAGGTGCTCGCTGATCGCGAGCCGGCCACCTGGCTTCAGCACGCGGCGCAGCTCCCGCAACGCGCGATCCCGCTCCCGAATCCGCCCCAACTGCGTCACCAGGTACGCGAGGTCGAACGTGGCATCCGCGTACGGCAGCCGCGTCGGCTCGGCATTCTCGACCGCGACGTCGAGGCCCTGCGCGCTGAGCCGGCTCCGCGCGACGGCGGCGAGTGCGGGGTCGGCCTCCAGCGCGCGCATGCTGCCACCGCGCCCGGCGATGCGCGCGGCCTCCTCGGTATACACGCCCGGTCCGCAGCCGACCTCGAGGACGGAGAGCCCGGGCGCGACGCCGATACGCGCCAGCTCGGCGGGGACCTCATTGACGCGGAAGGGCGCTCGCGGGCTCCAACGCCAGGTGCCGCTGGACGCCTCGGCGCGGCGCCGTCGCAGCACGACATAGGCCGCGACGCCGGCGCCGGCGGCTGCCGCCAGGAGCCACCACGCCGGATGCCCGATGCGTTGGCGGGCGGCGGCGTCAGGCATCTCGGGCTCCTCCCTCATGGCTACGACATTTTGCGCCTCGCGGCAGTCCAGTACGCACTTGACACGGCCGCGCGGCGATCCGGCGGGACGTCTGGGTCCGCACGTCAGCTGCGCGGACGCAACCGAGCGGTTGCCTTGGCCCGGCGCCGCCGAGTCGCGACACCGTGATCCACCAGCGTTGTCAGAAGTCCCGGGTGAAGGTCCAGGGGTCGGGAACCGGCGGCATCGGGACCTCGACGAGCACGGGCCCGTCAACGTCGAGTGCCTCGCGCAGCGCCTGGCCGAGGCCCTCGGGGGACTCGGCCCGGATGCCTCGCACCCCGAACGCGGCGGCCAGCTGCAGCAGATCGGGGTTGCGCAGCTCGGAGCCGATGAGGCGACCGTCGAAGCGCTGCTCCTGGATGCGCTTCACGTTGCCGAAGGCGCCGTCGTTGAAGACGACGACGATCGCCGGGATCTGGTGCTGGACGGCGGTCGCGAGCTCCTGGACGTTGAAGAAGAAACCGCCGTCCCCGACGAGGACGACGACGCGCGTGTCCTGCCGCCCGACCTGCGCGCCGAGCCCGGTCGGGTACTCGAACCCGAGCGTGCCCTGGTAGCCGGAGTTCAGGTAGCTGCGGGGTCGGCGGACCGGGAAGCCGTAGCGGCTCCAGTAGCCGATCTGCGTCATGCCGGCGACGACGACGGTGTCGTCGGGCAGGGCGCGCCGGATCTCGCCGCCGTAGGCCGCGAGCGGCTGCACGCTCGCGGCCAGCCGTCGCGCCTCCTCGCGGATGCGCTCGACGTCGCGCCAGCCCCCCGCTCGGGGCACCGACTCCAGGCCCGCGGCGAGCGCCGCCAAGGCGATCCTGGCGTCCGCCTCGATCGCGACCGCGGGCGAGCTTGCCCGGTGCAGCTCCTCGCGGCTGGCGTCGATGCGGATCAGCCGCTGCTCCGGACGGAGCCGGCGCCGGCCGCCCTCGGGGTCGGAGAACCGGGTCCCGACCGCGACGATGACGTCGGCAGCGGCGAGGAGCCGGCGCGAACAGAGCGGCCCGTACGCGAGCGGGTGGTCGGCGTCGATCGTGCCGAGGCCGTCCTCGGTCGTCAGCACCGGCGCGCCGAGCCGCTCGGCCAGCTCCCGCAGCTCCTCCCAGGCGGCCGCGCGGAGCACCCCACCGCCGGCGACGAGGAGTGGACGCTCGGCACGGCGCAGGAGGCTCACCGCCTCCTCGAGCGCCGGCGGCGCGACCGGCGGCGCCGTCGCCCCCTCAATCCGCACCGGTCCCTCGGCCGTCCCCTCCAGCACGTCGGGCGGGATCTCCACCGCGACCGGTGCCGGCCGCCCGTTCGCCAGCTGGGAGAACGCCTCCTCGACGACGGACGCGACGTCGTCCGGCCGCGCCGCCCGCGCCGCCCACTTCGTGAACGAGGCCATCGCCTCCAGCTGCTGCGGGATCTCGTGCAGGCGTCCGTATCCCTTTCCGATGTCCCGCGAACGAATCTGGCCGGTGACGCAGAGCACCGGCGCGCTGCAGGCGTAGGCGGTGCAGAGCCCCGCCGCCGCGTTCAGCAGGCCGGGCCCCGGGACGACGAGACAGGTGCCCGTGCGGCCGGTCGCGAGCGCGTACCCGTTGGCCATGTAGGCGGTCGCCTGCTCGTGCCGCGTGTGGTAGAGATGGATCGCCTCGCGGCGCCTCGCGAGCGCATCGAACGCGCCGTCGAGCTGGACGCCGGGCAAGCCGAAGATCGTCTCGACACCGTTCGCGAGCAGGGCCTCGGCGAGCACGTCGCCACCGGTCAGGGTCGTCGTCACGCTCATCGTTGCCATTCTGCCCCGCCGCCGCCGCTCGTGGCCGCGCAGCCAGGGAAAAGAAGGTCGAAGCGCTCCCCCCGGCCCCTCTGGCACACGTGTACTTGCCGCAGCGTTAAGAGCCCGGGTATGCTAGGAAGGCGGGCCAACGGATCGGTTGCCAGGTGGCGCGATCTGGATGTGCGCCCGTGCCCTATCCGCGGGTCTACGCGCCCCGGCGCGTAGATCGGCCTCGACGTGGGTACGACAGAGGAGAGGATGGCAGAACAGACTGAGCTGGACAAGATTCTAGGCCCTCGGGCAACCCTGGAGATCGGGGAGCTGCCCGGCGAGGCGACGGAGCCGTCGGACGCTGATCTCAGCGAAACCGCCGCGGCGCCGGTCGCACCGGCGCCGGACGCGTCGCTCGATGACTCCGTGCGCATGTACCTGCGCAAGATCGGCGAGGTGCAGCTCCTGACCGCCAAGCAGGAGGTGGAGCTCGCGAAGGAGATCGAGGCGGGTTCGGAGCGCGCGCGCCGGCACATGATCGAGGCGAACCTGCGGCTGGTCGTCTCCGTCGCCAAGCGCTACGTGAATCGGGGCCTACCGCTGCTCGATCTGATCCAGGAAGGCAACCTGGGCCTCATGCGCGCAGTCGAGAAGTTCGATTACCGCCGCGGGTTCAAGTTCTCCACCTACGCGACGTGGTGGATCCGGCAGGCGATCACCCGCGCGATCGCGGACCAGGGCCGTCTGATCCGGATGCCGGTCCATGTCGTCGACACCTACAACCGGCTCGTCAAGATCCAGCGACGGCTGACCGCCGAGCTCGACCGCGAGCCGAGCCTGCTCGAGCTGTCGATGGAGATGGGCATGAGCGAGCAGCAGGTCGAGGATCTGGTTCGCGCCGCGCAGCAGCCGGTGTCGATGGCGACGCCGATCGGCGAGGACGAGGAGAACGAGCTGGGCGAGTTCCTGGCCGACCGCGATGCGGTGGCGCCCGAGGGTGCGGCGTCGGAGGCGATGCTGCGGCAGGAGCTGGAGGATGCGCTGAGCACGCTCAACCCGCGCGAGCGACGGGTGCTGCAGCTGCGCTTCGGCCTGCTCGACGGCCACCAGCGGACGATCACCGAGGTCGCTCGTCGCATGGGCATGTCGCGCGACCGCGTGCACTCGATCGAGCGCCAGGCCCTCGAGAAGCTGCGCAACTCGCCGCGGGCATCCGCGCGAATGAAGCAGCTCTACCTGGAGATGGCCTCCTAAGCTCTCCTCCGTCGGGCGAGTGGCGGTGGGGTCGGCCCCGGTTGACGGTGGCGCGGTCGGCGTGGCCGCTCGGTGCATGCTGGGCGCATGGACATCGAGGAGGCGCGCGAGTTCCTGCGCCACAACGACCGCGGCGTGCTCGTCACGCTGCGGGCTGACGGCCGGCCGCAGACGTCGCCGGTGAATGCCGCGATCGACGGCGAGGGCCGTCTCGTCGTCAGCAGCCGCGAGACGGCGCTCAAGGTGCGCAACCTGCGGCGCGATCCCCGAGCGACGTTCTGCGGGTTCACGGAACGATTCTTCGGGGAATGGGTGCAGGCGGACGGGCAGGCGGAGATCGTCTCCCTGCCCGAGGCGATGGACGGGCTCGTCGACTACTACCAGCGCCTCGCCGGCGAGCACCCCGACTGGGACGACTACCGAGCGGCGATGGTGCGCGAAAAGCGATGCCTGATCCGGGTCGCGATCGAGCGCGCGGGACCCACCCGGCAGGGCTGACCCCCCCACGCTTTCACCCACCCGGCAGGGCTGACCTCCCCACGCTCACCCCACCGCCCGAAGGGCAGCGTGGAGGCTGGGGGGTGGATCAGAGCTCGATCGGCCAGCGCTCCTGCCGGTAGCCCATGTCCCAGAAGAGCCACTCGTAGCGTGCCGTCTGCCGGGCGTGCCCGGCCACGCGAGCGCGCTCCGCGGGACCCAACTCGCTGCCGATCGCGTCGACGACGGCGAGGACCGAGTCGACGGTGGCGCCGAACTCGGGGCCGCCGTACGTCTCGATCCAGCGCCGGTAGAGCGAGTCGGGCGATCCTCGTTCCAGCAGCGCCTTTCCGACCACCCAATAGATCCAGTAGCAGGGCAGCACCGCGCCGAGCGCCTCCGCGAACGAGCCCCCGTGGGCGACGCGCAGCAAGTAGCTCGTGTAGGCGAGGCAGGTCGGCGCGGGCTCGCTCGCCAGCGCGGCCGCCTCCTCGATGCCGAACTCGGCGAAGAACCCGGCGTGCAGCTCGCGCTCGACCTCGATCGCCTCCACCGCGTCGCGGGCGAAGTGCAGGGTCGTCGCCTCGTCGGGCGCCCGTGCGGCGAGCAGCGCGAGCGCCCGGGCATAGTCGCGCAGGTAGATCGCGTCCTGCACCACGTAGAAGCGGAACGCGGCGCGGTCGAGCGAGCCCGAGGTCAGGCCGGCGATGAAGGGATGCGCGAGGATCCGGTCCACGGCCGGCGCGAGCGCCGACCAGAGCTCGTCGCGGAACGGAGCCGGCGGAGATTGGTGGGGCGAGCTCACGCTGAGGTGGGGTCAGTCCGCCCCGAGGAACACCTCACGCAGACGCGGCAGGGAGGCCTCCAGATCGTCGCGACTGCTCGAGAACGCGAGCCGCACGTAGCCCTCGCCGCTGGGCCCGAACTCCGCGCCCGAGCGGATGATGACGCCCTTGCCGCGTGCCGCCTCGACGACGTCCTTCGACGTGCGCCCGGCCGGCACCTTGACGAACGCGTAGAACGCACCCTCCGGGGCCCGCAGGGTGACTCCGGGCAGGCCGTCGAGCGACTCCAGCACGAGGTCTCGCCGGTACTGGTACTCCTGCCGCATCCGCTCCGGCCACTCGGTCGGCGTCGTGAAGGCGACGAGGGCGGCGCGCTGCACGGCGGCGTTGAGCGGCCCGATCAGGGTGCGCACGACCCGACCCGCCGCCGCGATCGTCGCCGCCGGCCCGGCCAGGTAGCCGATCCGCCACCCCGTCATCGAGAGCACCTTGGAGAACGTCTGGCAGTAGACGAGCCGATCCCGCAGGCCTGCGACCTCGAGCGCGGACACGAAGTCGACACCGTCGTAGACGATGTGGTCGTACGCCTCGTCGGAGAGGACGAGCAGATCGTGCTCGCGTGCGATCTCGGCAACCGCCTCCAGCTCGTCGCGCCGGTAGACGACACCGGTCGGGTTGCCGGGGCTGCAGAGAACGAGCAGCTTCGCGCCGGGCGCGGCAAGACGGATCGCGTCGAGGTCGAGGTGGAAATCCGCTGCGAGCGGCACCTGCACGACGTCGGCGCCGACCCACGCGCAGAGGTCGGCGTACAGCGAGTAGGTCGGCTCGGGCAGCACGACCCGCTCCCCGGCGTCGATCGCCCCGAGGAAGACCGCGGCGAGCCCGCCGGTGCCGCCGTGCGTGATCAGCACCTGGGCCGGATCCCACTCGACGCCGCTGCGGCGGGTCAGGTCGGCCGCGATCGCCGCCCGCAGCTCGGGGTCGCCGGTGCCGTCCACGTAGTGGGTGTGGCCCCCGTTGACGGCGTCGGTGAGCGCGTCGCGCACGTGCTGCGGCGTCTCGAAGTCGGGATCGCCGGCGTTGAGCGAGATCGTGCCCGGCCTCTTCTGCAGGGGGGGACGCTTGGAGCGCTCGAGCACCCGAGCCACCGCCGCCGAGGCGCCGAACCTCTCATCACTCATACGTCGACCTCCCGATCGTTGCTGCGTCTTGCGTGCCCTGATGTTCCCATGCTCGGGCACCTCGCATCGTAAGGTCGCGTCACCCGCCTGCGGGACTCGCGCGCGAGGAGCGCGCAGCTCAGTCCCGGTAGCGGTCGGGAACCTCGTTCGGCAGGAGCCAGGGCAGCGCCTCGGACATCACTTTGGCGAGCGTCCGGTACTCCGGCTCGGCAAGCTTGTCCCGCACGATGAGCGCGAGCGCGGCGTCGAGTGCGGCGTGCTCCGCCGTCCGGTCGACGGCAGCCGGCTCCGAGCGCCACGCCTGCTGCGCATGGTGGCCCTCGACGAGCGCCTTCAGGTCCTCCTCGGCGGCGCCCCACGCCCCCTGCCGCCCCGTCTCGGCGACAACGCGACGCCCCGACGCCTCGGCCTGGCGGCACTCGTCCAGACCGCCCGACGCGTAGCGGCTCCAGCCCCAGGCGATGCGCTCGATGCCGCTCGGCCCGAGCACGCGAGCGTCGGAGAGCAATCGTTCGACAGCCGGCGTGTTCGGGCCGTAGCGGCCCTCGGCATCCGTCATGCGGCGCGGTGCTCCATGTGTGGCTCGACCCAGGAGCCCCGCTCACGGTCGAAGTGCCAGTGCGGCTCTTCGTTGCTGGCGGGCCTCCGGTCGAGCAGCCGGTGGATGATGAACCTCGCCAATTGTGTCATGTACAGCATTCTTCCGACCTCACTACCTTACCGGACGCTACCTCCGTTTTAACCGGTGGCACCCTCCGGTCATTCCACGGAATTCCAGGCAGCTCGGGCGCGACGTACGGCGGCACCGAGCGAGCGCGACGTGATGACCTCGCCGGTCTCGACATAGCGCTCGTGGTTCACCTCCACCTGGTCCGGGTCGTAGCGGTAGTTCACCATCACGCCACACGACACCCGCCCGCCGGCTGAACGGTCGGCCCCGACGTGCACGCGCTCCAGCCGGGCGCCGTTCGAGAGGTGGAAGTGGGCGACGCCGTCGGCGGCCCGGTGCCGGCGGCGCATCTGCGTCAGGTAGGCGACGGCGAGCAGCCGCAGGCGCTCCCGCTCGGCGTCGGTGAGGTCGGCGTCCGGTTCGACGAGCGTGGCCAGCGCGGGCGCGGGATCGACGAGGCCGTCTCGACGGCGTCCCTCCGCGAACAGCGCGCGCAGCCGCGGCAGCGTGAAGCCGTCCGGATCGTCGCGCCGCCCGAGCGCTCGCGCGAGGCCGGGCACCGGGGACAGGGTCGCGAACGTGCTCAGGTTCGGCAGCTCCGCCGCCAGCTCCCCCATCACCTGCTTGATCAGGAAGCTGCCGAACGAGATCCCACGCAGGCCGTCCTGCGTGTTGCTGATCGAGTAGAAGATCGCGGTGTCCGCCTGCCCGGGATCGCCGATCTCGCGGTCGGTCGCGATCAGCGGTTCGATCGACGCCGCGACGCCCTTCGTCAGCGCGACCTCGACGAAGACGAGCGGCTCGTCGGGGAGCACCGGATGGAAGAACGCGAAGCAGCGCCGATCCTCCGCCAGCCGGCCGCGCAGATCACCCCAGCCCCGGATCTCGTGCACCGCCTCATGCGCGATCAGGCGTTCCAGGACCGCGGCGGGCGTGTTCCAGGTGATCTCCCGCAGCTGCAGAAAGCCTCGGTTGAACCAGGAGTTGAGCAGGTGCAGCAGGTCCTGGTCGACGGGTGCCAGCGCGGGCGGCTTCGACGAGCGCAGCTCCCGGCCGATCACACCGCGCAACCGCACGAGGACCCCGGTGCCGCCGGGCGCCATGTTCAGCCGGCGGAACAGCTCCTGTCGCGGCGCCTCGGCCGTCGCCTCCAGGGCCTGGAGCGCGATCGGGTCGTGCGCCGCCTGCCAGCCGTCGATCGCTCGCTCGACCGCCCTCGGGTCGGGCTCGAAGCCGGAGGCGAGCAGCGACGCGAACTCGGCCAGCCCGGCATCGTCCATCTTCTCGAGGCGATCGACAAGCTCGACCGCGACGGCGAGTGCGGTCGCCTCGCCACGGAGCTCGACGAGCCGCCGGCACAGCGCCTCCAGCGACTGCGGTCGGCGGCCGGCAACGCCGAGCCCGATGATCTCGCGGCCCCGATCGGCGATCGAACCGACCTGGTCGAGCCAGGTGCGGGGACGCTCGCGGAGGGGCGACCGGCGACGCTCTGCCACGCCCCCATGGTGCCAAACCGCTGCGCTCCGTAACGGTCGCGAGCGGGCTGACCCACGTTCGGGCGACCGGGGCCGGGGGCAGGGCGCCGGCCGGCCGGCGAGCGCGCCCCCTCACCCGCGTGCGTGGCTCAGAGCCGGCGTCGAGTCCTGGGCGTCACACCTGTCCGAGCGCTGCCTGCACGGTCGCCGGCCGCAGCGGCAGGGTGCGGACGTGGACGCCGGTCGCATCGAAGATCGCGCTCGCGAGCGCCGGCGCGATCAGGTTGACGGCCGGCTCCCCGACGCCGGTCGGCGAGACGCTCGGGTTGTCGATCAGCACTGTCTGGATCGTCGCCGGCGTCTCCGCCATTGCCATGATCGGGTAGGTGGACCAGTCGTCGCTGGTGACGTTCGAGGTGTCGAACGTCAGCTCCTCGTGCAGCGCGCGGCTCATCGTCTGCAGGACCGACGACTCCACCTGGTGCCGCACGTTGCTCGGGTTGATGACCTGGCCGGAATCCTGCGCGATGTACACCTCGTTCACCGTCACCGTGCCCGAGCTCGGCGTGACGGTCGCCTTGATAACCCCGGCTGCGTACGTCCCGTCGCGCAGCACGAACGCGATGCCGCG
>JBAPVZ010000828.1:0-6335 GCA_049283435.1 Candidatus Dormiibacterota bacterium | reverse complement strand
GCCGACCAGGAGCTGCGGGAGATCGAGATGACGAGGGGAGACGTCGCCGAGGCAGCCCAGCTGCTGCACGACGCGTTCTCACGGCCCGACGACAATGCCGTCTACTGGATCCAGCAGTCGGCGCGCGCCGACTGGCCGTCGGTGCGCTCGGCGCCGCTCAGCGTCGCCTCGCTGCTGCATGACCAGGTCTTCGCCGAGCTGCAGAGCGTCGTGCTGACCTCCGCAAGTCTCGCGCTGGCCGGCGATTTCACGTTCTTCCGAGCTCGTACCGGGATCGGCGACGATGCCGAGACAATGGTCGTCGATTCCCCGTTCGACTACCTCCGGCAGGCGCTGCTCTGCCTACCGGTCGACGTCCCGACCCCGGACGACGAGCGCTTCGAGATCCTGCTGCCGGCGGTCGTCGCCGACATCGCGCGGCGGGTGCCGGGAGGGACGCTCGCGCTCTTCACGTCGCACCAGCAGCTGCGGTCCGTCCACGAGGCGCTCCATCATCGCTCGGACCTCGACGACGTGCGCATCCTGGGGCAGGGCATCGACGGCCCGCGCCGCCAGGTGCTGCAGGCGTTCTCGTCGAGCCGGCGTGCGCTGCTGCTGGGGACGGCCAGCTTCTGGGAGGGGATCGATCTGCCCGGCGACCAGCTCTCCTGCGTCGTCGTCGTGCGGCTGCCGTTCCCGGTGCCGTCGGAGCCGGTCTACGCGGCCCGCGCCGAACGGCTGCGCGACCCGTTCCGCATGCTCGCCCTGCCCCAGGCGACGCTGCGCCTGAAACAGGGGTTCGGGCGCCTGATCCGGCGCCGCGACGATCGGGGGGCGGTCGTCATCCTCGATGCGCGCGTCGTCCGCCGCGACTACGGCAGGGCGTTCCTGGAGGCGCTGCCGGGCGCCACCCGCTTCTCCGGCCCGGTGCGGGAGGTCGGACCGCAGATCGAGGACTGGCTGGGAGAGCGCGCCGGAGCCTGAGCCGGGTGTCGCGGCGGGGCTGTCGTGGGGAGCCGGCAACGTAGGGTTGAGCGAATCAGCACGCTCTACGTCGTCTCCACCCCGATCGGCAACCTGGAGGACGTGACGCTGCGCGCGATCCGCGTCCTCGGCGAGGTCGGCCTGATCGCCGCCGAGGACACGCGCGTCACCTCCCGGCTGCTGCAGCGACACGGGATCAGGAAGGCGATGGTCAGCTACCGGGCGCCGATCGAGCGCAAGATCATTCCGCGGATGCTCGCCGCGCTCGCGCTCGGCGACGTCGCGATCGTGAGCGACGCCGGCACGCCGACGCTCTCCGACCCGGGGCAGCGCCTGATCGACGCGGCCTGGGAGGCGGGCCATGAGGTCGTGCCGATCCCCGGTCCGAGCGCGATCACCGCCGCGGTCGCCGCGGCGGGCTTCCCGGGTGCGGGATTCACGTTCGCCGGCTTCCTGCCCCGCAAGCCGGGAGAGCTGCGCCGGTTCCTCGACGCCGCCGGGGGCTCCCCGCAGCAGACCGTCGTCTTCGAGTCGCCGCACCGCATCATCCGCTCGCTGCAGGCGATCGCCGAGGTCCTGCCGGAGCGCCGGATCGCGGTCGGCCGCGAGCTGACGAAGGTCCACGAGGAGGTGCTGCGGGGAACCGCGGCCGAGGTGCTGGCGGAGCTCGGCGACCGTGCGCGCGGCGAGTTTACCCTGGTCATCTCCAGTGACTGAACCAGCCACCGAACCCGAGCACGTCCTCGTCAGCGTCGCCTGGCCCTACGCGAACGGCCCGCGCCACCTGGGCCACGCGGCACCCTACGTCGTCGCCGACACGTTCGCCCGCTATCACCGGCTGCGCGGCAACCGGGTCCTCATGGTGAGCGGCACCGACGAGCACGGGGCGCCGATCACGTACGGCGCCGACCAGGAGGGCATCTCCCCGCGCGAGTTCGCCGACCGCTACAACGCGGTGATCCTGGAGGATCTCCGCCAGCTCGGGTTCACGTATGACTGCTTCACCAGGACGACGACGGAGAACCACTACCGCGTCGTGCAGGACCTGTTCCGCACGCTCTACGCGAAGGGGTACATCGTCGCCCGGACGCAGCTCGGCGCGTTCTCGCCGAGCACCGGCCGCACCCTGCCTGACCGCTATATCGAGGGCACCTGCCCGATCTGCGGCTACCCCGAGGCGCGGGGCGACCAGTGCGACAACTGCGGCAACCAGCTCGACCCGACCGACCTGATCGACCCGCACTCGCGGATCAACGGGGAGACGCCGGAGTTCCGGGAGACGGAGCACTTCTTCATCGAGCTGCCTCGGTTCGCCGAGGAGCTGACGCGCTGGATCGCCGCGCAGGAGCACTGGCGGACGAACGTCCGCAGCTTCTCGCTCGCGCTCGCCCGCGACCTGAAGCCGAGAGCGATCACCCGCGACCTCGACTGGGGCGTGCCGGTGCCGCTGCCGGGTTGGGAGGACGACGAGCACAAGCGCATCTACGTCTGGTTCGACGCGGTGATCGGCTATCTCTCGGCGAGCATCGAGTGGGCGCGGTCGGTCGGCGACCCGGACGCCTGGAAGGCATGGTGGCTCGACCCCACCGCCCACGGCTTCTATTTCATGGGCAAGGACAACATCACGTTCCACACGGTGATCTGGCCGGCGATCCTGCTCGGCGCCGGCGAGCTCAACCTGCCCTACGACGTGGCCTCGACCGAGTTCCTGACGATGGAGGGAAAGCAGTTCTCGACGAGCCGCGGCCACGTCATCCTGGTGCGCGATTTCCTCGCCCGTTATGATCCCGACCCGCTTCGCTACTACCTGGCGATCGCCGGGCCCGAGAACCACGACGCCGACTTCACGTGGGCCGATTTCGTGCGGCGGAACAACGACGAGCTGGTGGGCACCTGGGGCAACCTCGTGCACCGGACGCTCGTCAACGTGCACCGCAACTTCGGCGGCGTGCCCGAGCCGGGCCCGCTCACCGAACGCGACGAGGCGGTGCTCCACGACGTCGCCGCCGGCTTCGACAGCGTCGGCGCCGAGCTGCGGCAGGCGCACTTTCGCGCCGCGATCGCGGAGGCGATGCGGCTGGCCGCGGTCGTCAACCGCTATCTCGGCGAGGAGCGGCCCTGGCAGACGATCAAGGAGGATCGCCCGCGGGCCGCGACGTCGCTCTACGTCTCACTGCAGTGCGTGAACCATCTGAAGACGCTGTTCGCGCCCTTCCTGCCGTTCAGCAGCCAGCGGCTGCACGAGATGCTCGGCTACGACGAGGTGCTGTCTCCGATGCCGGAGATCCGGGAGGTGGGCGAGCCGGGGACGGAGCGGACGCATCGTGTGCTCACCGGCGACTACCCGGAGGTCGACCGCTGGCGCCCGGAGTCGCTTCAGCCGGGCCTCGCGCTCCCCGCGCCGGCGCCGCTCTACCGCAAGCTCGACGACGACGTCGTGGACCAGGAGCTGCGGCGCATGACGGCCGGGTGAGGGCCGGGGTGACTCGACTGATCGACACCCACATCCACCTCGACGACCTGGAGGGGGAGGTCACCGACATCGTCGAGGAGGCGGCCGCCGCCGGCGTCACCGACCTGATCATGATGGGGACCGACGGGGCGACCTCCCGGCAGGCGGTCGCCTGGTCGCAGTCGCTGCTCGGCGTGTGGGCGGCGGTCGGGCACCATCCCCTGAACCAGGAGGGCCCCGACCTCGGTGAGCTGCGCGCGCTGGCCGGCCATCCCCGCACGGTCGCGATCGGGGAGATCGGCCTCGATCTCGTGGACGAGCACCGCGGGCCGTGGGAGGCGCAGGAAGGTTGGTTTCGCGACTGCTGTGCGCTCGCGGTCGAGCTCGACCTGCCCGTCTCGGTGCACATCCGCGGGACCGAGGCGGAGGCGGAGGCGATCCTGCGCGACTATCCAGGCCTGCGCGGCGTCATGCACTACTGGACTCTGGACTGGGCCTGGGCGGAGCGCTACCTCGCGCTCGGGTTCCTGCTGTCGTTCTCCGGCGTCGTCACGCGGGCGACCCGGGAGGAGGTGCGCGACGTGGCTCGCCGCGTGCCCGCCGATCGGCTCCTGCTGGAGACCGACGCCCCCTGGGGCACTCCCCGCGGCCGGTCGGGCGCGATGCGACCGGCCTGGATGGTCGACACCGCCCGGACGATCGCCGAAGTGCGCGGCCTCTCGCTCGACGAGCTGGACCGGCTGCAGCGGGCGAACGCAGGGCGCCTGTTCACGAAGCTGCGGTCGTAACGCCGATGCCGCGGAGACGGGCCGTTTGCCGGCAAAAGCACCCTTCGCGAGTGGAAATCGCGACCGCTTGCCGGCGAACGGCCAGGGGCGGCGGGTAGCCGATGGCGCCGCGGCAGCGCAAGCGGCTGGGGCAGCACTTCCTGACCGACGAGACGGTGCTGGAGCGGGTCGTCGCGGCGCCGGGGATCGGACCGGAGGACGTCGTGCTCGAAGTGGGGGCGGGCGCGGGCACGCTGACGGCTCGCCTGCTCCCGCTCGCGCGGCACGTCGTTGCGGTCGAGCTGGACGAGCGCTGGCTCCCGGCCCTGCGACACAACGCGCCCGGCGCCGAGATCGTCGCGCAGGACGTGCTCGCGCTCGACCTGCCGGCCCTCTTTCCCGCGGGCGGCGAGATCGTCGTCGGCAACATCCCCTACTACCTCACCGGTGCCCTGCTGCGGAAGCTGCTGCGCCCACCGCTGCCCCGCCGTCTCTCGCTCGTCGTGCAGCGTGAGGTCGCGCAGCGATGGTGCGGCATCGGCGGCTGGAGCCTGGCCACGGTCGCCGCCCAGACGCTGACCGAGCCGCGGCTCGAGCTCGAGATCCCGCCCGACGCGTTCGACCCGCCGCCGCAGGTCTTCTCGGCGCTCTGCGTGCTCGACGTGCGACCGGCGCCGGCCGTCGACGTCCCTGACCTGGACCGCTTCTTCCGGTTCGTGGAAGCGGTCTTCCAGTTCCGGCGCAAGCAGCTCGGCGGGTCGCTCGCCCGGATCACGGGCCGCACCCTGGAGGATGTCCTGCGGATCCTCGAGGCGGCCGGCATCGCCCCCGAGCGGCGCCCGGAGACGCTCGACCTGCCGAGCTGGCAGGCGTTGTTTCTCGAACTGTCCGGGTAAGACGTCCGGCCGCCTCGGCAGGTCGGGCGCGGGGAACCTCCCTCTGCCGAGCTCTGCCGAGCGCCGACCGCGCCCGGCCTCGATCTCACGACCGACCCCTCACGGCGGGCTCGGCGCTGTCCGGCGCGCGCGGCAGGTACGCTTGCAGCGATGACGACGCCCCCGAACTGGTATCCCGATCCGACGGGGACCCACGAGCTGCGTTACTGGGACGGCACCAACTGGACCGAGCACGTGGCCGACCGCGGCGTCGTGAGCCAGGCGCCGCTGCAGGGCGGCGCTCAACAGCAGCAGCAGGCGGACTATTCGCCGGCGCAGGGGCAGCAGCAATACCAGCAGCAGCCGGCCGGTTCGGTCGCGAGCACCGGCTCGCTGTTCGCGCCCGGGGTGCTGAACTTCACTCGCCACTACGACAGCTTCCAGAAGACGTTCCATTGCGACGTGCGCGACCAGGCCGGGCAGGTCCTGGGGGTCGCCGCCGAGCCGCAGTCGGCCGGGCGAACGCTCGCGAACATGTTCGCGTTCCCGGTCAACGCGATCGAGTCGAACCACGTCACCGTCTTCCACCCCGGCGGCGCGCCGCTCTTCCTGGTCGATCGGCCGGGCGTCCTGACCTCGCAGCCCTACGTCGTCCGCGATCCCAACGGCCAGCCGCTCGGCCAGATCTCGATCGGCCGCCGGCCGGGCTTGATGCTGGAGTGCTGGGACACCGCCGGGCATTACCTGGGCGGGGCCTGGAACGTGCCGCCAGGCGCCGGCTTTACCGATGGGCAGGACCAGGAGATCGCGCGCATGAGCGCGATCTCGAACCAGTGGCAGTTCGGTGGCTGGAACAACGTGTACTCGATCCAGGTGCATCGCCCGCTCGAGGGCCTCGCCGGACCCCTCCTGATCACGGCCATGCTCTACGTGCGGATCTAGCCGCGGCCGGGCGCGGGCGTCGGGATCGGGGGCCTTCATATACTGAGGCCGCGATGGCTGAGGTCGAGGAAGGGGTGGCGGAACGCGTGGACCAGGACGAGGAACAGCGTCGGGACCCGCTCTATGTGCTGCGTCATTCCGCGGCCCACCTGCTCGCCGCGGCCGTGACGCAGCTCTTCGGAGGTGTCAAGTACGCGATCGGGCCCCCGGTCGAGAACGGCTTCTACTACGACTTCGAGTTCCCGGGGCCGATCTCCGAGAAGGATCTGCCACGCATCGAGAAGAAGATGGCGGAGTTGGTGCGGCGGCGGGTGCCGTTCGAGCGCCGGGAGCTCC
>JBAPVZ010000827.1:0-5287 GCA_049283435.1 Candidatus Dormiibacterota bacterium | reverse complement strand
GGTCACGCTCGGCGTCGACGCCGATCCGGCGCTGGCCGCGCACTGGCTCGCCGTGCTCGGCCTGGCCGGCCTGGAGGATCGCCGGCCCGAGCAGCTGTCCGGTGGGCAGCGCCGCCGGGTCGCGATTGCGAGGGCACTCGCGATCGCGCCGGCCCTGCTCCTGCTCGACGAGCCGTTCACCGGCCTCGATGCGCCGGTGCGCAACGAGCTGCGTCGCGAGGTACGGCTGCTACAGCGCGAGGCGAACCTCTCCACGGTGCTCGTGACGCACGACCCGGACGAGGCCGCGATGCTCGCCGACACCGTGCTCGTACTGGCAGCGGGCGAGGTCGCGCAGGCGGGCCCCCAGCCCGAGGTGTTCGGGCACCCGGCATCGCCACTGGTCGCCCGACTGCTCGGCATCCAGAACGTGTGGGCGGGGCGGGCGCGGGAGGACCGCCACCTCGAGGTCGGGCCGCTGCTCGTCCGTCACGCCGGCCCGCAACTCGCACCGGGCACGCCGGTCAGCTGGTGCATCCGGCCCGAGCGGGTCCGCGTCGGCGCGCCGTCCGGCGTCGAGGCTCAGGTCCTGGATCGCATCGATCTCGGCACGCTGCTCGAGTTGGAGCTGCTCGTGGCCGGCGAGCTGCGGTGCATCGCCCGGGTCGCCGCGCACGAGGCGCCGAGCGTCGGTGAGCGCACGCTCGTTCACTTCCCGCCGGAGGCGATCGTCGTCTGGGAGCAGCTGCCGGACCCACCGGCCGGCTGAGCGCCGGTCGGTGGACGTCGACCCGATCCATCGGGCGGGGCCGGGCCGCTATTCTTAATGGTGTATACCGGTCCCGTAAGCCAGCCACACGGGCGAGGAGGGTTGCGATGGCGATCATGGAAGTCGATCAACGGGTGCGCACGTTCGTCGGCGAGCGGCACGGGCTGCTGATCGGCGGGCAGTGGGTCGACGCCGCGAGCGGCGAGACGTTCCCGACGCTCGATCCGGCGACCGAGCAGGTGCTGGCCCAAGTGGCGCGCGGGCGGCAGGAGGACGTCGACCGAGCGGTCGCCGCCGCCCGCCGAGCGTTCGCCGACGGCTCGCCGTGGCGGCGCCTGAGCCCGTCGGAGCGAGGCCGCCTGATCCACCGCATCGGCGACGCGATCCTCGAGCACGCGGACGAGTTCGCGTTCCTGGAGACGCTCGACAACGGCAAGCCGTTCTCGGTCGCGCGCGCGGCCGACGTCGTGCTCGCCGCCGATCTCTTCCACTACATGGCCGGTTGGGCGACGAAGATCGAGGGCAGCACGATGGACATCTCGGCGCTCCCGGCGCCGGGTGAATACCTTTCGTTCACGCTGCGCGAGCCGGTCGGCGTCGTCGCCCAGATCATCCCCTGGAACTTCCCGCTGCTGATGGCGGCGTGGAAGCTCGGACCGGCGCTCGCCACCGGCTGCACGGTCGTGCTGAAGCCGGCCGAGCAGACCCCGCTCTCCGCGCTGCGGCTGGGCCAGGTGCTGCAGGAGGTCGGGCTGCCGGACGGCGTCGTCAACGTCGTCACCGGGTACGGCGAGGAGGCGGGAGCGCCGCTCGCGGGCCATCCCGACGTCGACAAGGTCGCGTTCACCGGCTCGACCGAGGTTGGTCGCCTGATCATCCAGGGCGCCGCCGGCAACCTGAAGAAGGTGAGCCTGGAGCTGGGCGGCAAGTCGCCGAACGTCGTCTACGGCGACGCCGACCTGGCGACCGCGATCCCGGGCGCCGCCAACGCGATCTTCTTCAACCACGGTCAGTGCTGCAACGCCGGCTCACGGCTCTTCGTCGAGCGCTCGGTGTTCGACCAGGTCGTCTCCGGCGTCTCCGAGGCGGCGGAGCGGATCACGGTCGGCAGCGGCCTCGACCAGACGACGCAGATGGGGCCGCTCATCTCCGACGAGCAGTTCGGCAAGGTGCTCGGCTACCTGGACGCCGGCCGGCGGGACGGCGCCCGGGCGGTCGTCGGCGGCGGGCGCACGGGCGACCGCGGCTACTTCGTCCAGCCGACCGTGCTGACCGATACCAGTCCCGACATGTCGGTCGTCAAGGAGGAGATCTTCGGGCCGGTCGTCTGCGCGATCCCGTTCAGCGATCCGGAGGAGATCGTCCCCGCGGCGAACGACACCAGCTACGGGCTGGCGGCGGGCGTCTTCACCCGCGACGTCAGCAAGGCCTACCGCACCGCGAAGCGACTGCGCGCCGGCACCGTATGGGTGAACACCTATCACGTGTTCGACGCGTCGATGCCGTTCGGCGGCTACAAGGAGTCGGGCTGGGGCCGCGAGATGGGGCACGCCGTGCTCGAGAACTACCTGGAGACGAAGTCGGTCGTGACGCGCCTGGCCTGACCGCGAGGGACGGGCAGCGGCGCTGCAGAGCCGCTAGTATCCGTGGTAACTACCGATTCTCAAACCCACGCCTCTGCGGGGGCGAACAGCACACGGAGGGTCGCCTCGGCGGCCCTTCGTGCTTTTTGCCGGCGGAATCCGCCGGCCCCGGTTCGGCTATGGTTGCCGACGTGGAGCGGAGGGACCGGTCGGGGCCGGTCGGGCTGACGACGGGCGAGTGGGCGGTCCTCGGGCTGCTCGAAGCGGGGCCGGTGCACGGCTTCGCGCTGACCAAACAGTTGCAGCACGACGGCCCGCTGGGACGGGTCTGGTCGCTGCGCACGCCGCTCGTCTACCGCGCGCTCGGCAACCTGGTCACGAAGCGCCTCGCCGCCGTGCAGGGGGAGGAGCGCAGCGAGCTCGGGCCGCAGCGGCGCCTGTTCGCGATCACCGAGGAGGGGCGAGCGCGACTCGACGCCTGGCTCGAGGAGCCGGTCCGGCACACCCGGGACGTGCGCTCGCAGCTGATGCTGAAGCTCGCGCTCGCGGAGCAGCTGGCGCGTGACCGGACGCGCCTGCTCGCCGCGCAGAAGGCGCAGCTCCTGCCCCAGCTGGAGGGACTGGAAGCGCAGGTCGACGGCGCCGCCGGCTTCGACCGCGACCTCGCGATCTGGCGGGTGGAGGCGGTGCGCAGCGTGCTCCGCTTCCTCGATCAGGTGCGCTAGGCGTCCTTCCGCTCAGCCGGCCGCGCTGCGCTCGACGGCGAGGTCGTCGCGCTGCAGGAACCCGGGTGTCAGCACGATGCCGAGGCCGGGCCCGGCCGGCGGGCGCAGGACGCCCCGCTCGATGAACGTGCCCGGCGTCACGACCTCCGGGTAGTACGTGTTGCAGTAGGCGCGGACGCTCTCCATCAGGTATGCGTTCGGCAGCGTGACGAGCACGTGCGCGGCGGCGACGAGGTTGACCGGGCCGCTGCGATCGTGGGGGGCGACCGGGATCCCGTAGACCTCGGCCAGCGTCGCGCAGCGCTGGAGCTCCGAGATGCCGCCCATCCAGCTGATGTCGCCCATCAGCACGTCGACGCCGTGCGCTTCGAGCAGCGGGTGGAGCTGGAACCGCGTCATCGCCCGCTCCGAGCCGCAGATCGGAAAGCGCGTGCGCAGCTTCAGCTCCCGCCAGGCTGCGGCGTGTTCGGGATGCAGGAAGTCCTCCAGCCAGAGCACCGGGATGTCGGCCCGCTCCAGCGCCGAGGCCGCCCTGAGCGCCGCGTTCAGGCTCAGCGTCGCATGGCCCTCGATCGCGATCTGCATGCGGGCTCCGAACCGCTCCTTGATCGCGAGCGCCGGCTGGAGGCCCGCCGTCAGCATCGCATCGGTGAGATCGGTGCCGAGCGACGGCTCGACGAAGCGGTCGAACGGTGCGTACTTCAACGCCTCGACGCCGGTATCCAGCAGATCGCCGGCCAGCCCGACGGGGTCGTCCCAGAGGCGCCGGCCGTCCTGATAGTCGCCGTACGACGCGCAAGTGTTGTAGACGCGGATCCCATCCCGCAGCGGGCCGCCCAGCAGCTGGTGCACGGGCTGGCCGGTCAGCTTGCCGAGCAGGTCCCAGAGCGCGATGTCGATCGCCGAGATCGCACGCAGCTCGGCGCCCGCGTAGCCGTGGTAGCGGGCGAAGGTGAAGAGGTCGTACCCGATGCGGCCGAGCTGCCGGGGATCGCGGCCGAGGACGAAGCGGCGGGCGAGGTCGTGCAGCACCGGGGCGGTGCGGAAGTCCGCCGTCTGGCCGAGGCCGCTCACGCCCTCGTCGGTGTGCAGGCGCACGAGGATGAACTCGGGGGTGATGCCGGAGCAGGCGATCGTCTCGACCTCGGTGATGCGCACGGTCAGGCCCCTCGGCCCTGGCCGCTTCGCCACTCCCGGTACTCGGCGAGCGTCCGCTCGTCCGGAGGGTAGGTGTCGACGATGCTGCGGCCGCCGTCGATCCGCTGGCGGACGTACTCCTCCACCTCTTCCTGCTCGAGGGCCGCGCCGGCGACCTCGCCGGCGAGCTCGATCGGAAACACGACGACGCCGTCCTCATCACCGACGACGGCGTCGCCGGGCATCACGAGCACGCCGCCGCAGCCGATCGGGACCTGGAGATCGACCGGATGGTGACGTCGCGAGGAGGCGGCGGCATGGGCCCCGCGGCAATAGGTCGGCAGCGCCACCGCCCGGATCCCGGCGCTGTCGCGAACCGCCCCGTCGGTGACGATGCCGGCGGCCCCCCGCCGCAGCATGCGGGTGGCCAGGATCTCGCCGAGCGTCCCCGAGCCCAGCTCCTGCCGGGCGTCGATCATGAGCACCTCGCCGGGGCCGATCTGCTCGACGGCGAGGCGCTGCACGGTGGTCCGGTTGTCGTAGTGCGTGCTCTCCTGGACCTCGCTGCGGACCGGCACGTAGCGCAGCGTGAACGCCGTCCCGACCAGGTGCAGGTCGGGCCGCAGCGGCGTCATCCCCGGGATGAAGCAGTTGGTCAGGCCGCGGCGCATCAGCTGCGTCGTCAGCGTCGCCGTCGAGACGGCGTCGAGCTGCGCTCGCACGGTCGCGCTGAGTCCGCCCGTCGAGGGTTCTGCTGTCGTCATCCCGCCTCCCTTCGCGGCGCGCTCAGTGCCCGCCGCGCAACCGTTCCAGCGTCTGCTCGATCCGCTTGACCATCGTCTCCGGCCGCTTCGCCTCGGCGACCCATTGTGCATATTCGCGACGGTGGGTCGGGGAGAGCGCGTCGAACCGCTCGCTCGCGTCGGCGTCCTCGCCGAGTGCCCGGCGGAGCTCGGCGGGGACCGCCACCTCGCGCAACGCTTCGTCGCGTTCGATCTCGATCGCGACCCGTTCCCCGAACGCGACCCCGGCCGCCTCGCGGGTCGCCTTGTGGACGCCGAGGCAGACGCCGCCGCCTCCGGTCGGCATCGTCG